>URYT01000085.1 GCA_900552185.1 uncultured Collinsella sp.
CCAGCTCAAGATCCTCGAGCTCGCTCACGGTCTGGTCGCTACTTCCTACGACACCTCCATGGGCTATCGTCACGGACCTAAGTCCTTCGTCGACGATAAGACGCTCGTCTTCGTGTTCGTCAACAACGACGCCTACACCCGTCAGTACGACATCGACATCCTCAACGAGATCGGTGGCGACAAGATCGCTCAGCACACCGTTGCCGTTCAGCAGGATGGCGCTACCGTCTACGAGGGCGAGTCCTTCACCTTTAAGGGCTACGAGGCGCTTCCCGAGGGCTACCTTGCCCTGCCGTTCGTGATGTTTGCCCAGGCTATCAGCCTGCTCAACTCCGTGCGCGTGGGCAACACGCCCGATACGCCGAGCCCCACCGGCACGGTCAACCGCGTGGTTAAGGGCGTGACGATTCACCCCTTCACCGCTTAATCGCGTCCCCCTGTAAGGGCGCCCGTCCGCTCATAACGGCGGGCGGGCGCTTTTTGTTTTTACATGGACCGGGTATAAGCATTACCACAGTCAACTGCTTTAGAAGCAAGGAGTGCATATGAGCACGTACGCAATTAAGGCTGACAAGTTCTTCTTGCCGGCAGGCCCGCAACTGGGCGGCTATCTTATGGTCGAGGATGGCGTTTTTGGCGCCTGGCAGGCCGACGAGCCCTCTTGCGAGATTAAGGACTACACGGGATCGTGGATCGCACCGGGTATGGTCGATACCCACATCCATGGCTTCTATAACCACTCGACTACCGATAACGATCCCGAGGGCATTGATATCAGCTCGACCGAGCTCGCCCGTCGCGGTACCACCAGCTGGCTGCCCACGACGTTCACCGATGGCGTCGAGCAGATCAAGGATGCCTGCGCCGCCATCGCCCAGGCTGACGAGGGTCGCGGTCCCGACTTCTGCGGTGCTCGCATTCAGGGCATCTATCTGGAGGGCCCCTTCTTTACCATGAAGCACGTGGGCGCGCAGAACCCCGCCTACCTGATCGATCCTTCCGAGGAGGTCTTCGATCAGTGGCAGGAGGCTGCGGGCGGTCGCATCGTTAAGAGCGCCATGGCGGCCGAGCGCGACGGTGCCGCTGCTTATGCGGCTGCTCTGAACGCCAAAGGTGTGGTGACCAGCATCGGTCACTCCGACGCCACCTACGATGAGTGCATCGCTGCCATCAACGCCGGTGCCAGCTGCTTTACGCATACCTATAACGGCCAGCGCGGGCTGCATCACCGTGAGCCCGGTGTCGTGGGCGCTGCCATGTCCACGCCCGAGACCTACGCCGAGATCATCTGCGACGGCAAGCACGTAAACCCTGCCGCCATCAAGGCGCTGCTGCAGGCAAAGGGCTGGCAGCACACGGTGCTCATCACCGACTGCCTGGGTTGCGGCGGCATGCCCGAGGGCAGCTACACCAGTGGTGGCATGGACGTCATCATGAAGGACAACCTGTGCTGGCTCGCCGACGGCAAGAGCATTGCTGGCTCGGTGCTCACGCTTGCCCAGGGCGTCAAGAACATTGTCGATTGGGGCATCGCCAGCGCCGATATCGCCATTCGCATGGCGACCGAGGTGCCGGCTCGCTCTGCACACATCGAGGATAAGTGCGGCAGCATCATGCCGGGTCGCGACGCCGACTTTGTCGTGTTCGACCATGAGCTCACCCTCGTCGAGACGTATGTTGGCGGCCAGAGCGTCGGCAACGCCTTTACCGAGTAACGATAGAAAAAGACGGCGGGCCCGAATCTGCTCGGACCCGCCGTATGGGTTAAACGCTCAAAAGCACCTTCACAGTTACAGCTTGTTAGCGATCTTCTTTGCCGTGCGCTTAACGCCGGCCACCAGGCCTCCTGCAGGATGCTCCTTCTCGTATGCTAGGCGCTTCTCGCGCTTGGCGTACTCTTCGACGATGATGTCGCCATACTCGTCTTCGATCTTGTCGAAGAAGTCGACGGCGCCCTTAATTTCCTCAGCGGTCGGGTGTCCCTTTTGGACACCGCCGGCGAGTTTGAACGGTCCCCACGTATCAAAGCCTGGGCAGCCGTAGACGCCCATAAAGATAGCATGCCTCATGCGGCAGATGCCATCGATATCCTTGCCGTACCACTTGTTTTTGCCACCGTAGGTCATAAGGCCAAACACCTTGTCCTGCGGCTGCAGCACGTTCGTGAGCACGCGTGCCATGTCCTTGTCGATCTCGGAGTAATAGATGCCCGTGGCGACACCGATCAGATGATATTCGTGCAGGTTGGGATACTCGTTTTTACCGAGCGTCTTCACATCGAGGGTATCGATCTCGGGGTGTGCCTCGACGATGGCGTCCACGAGCTTTTTCGTATTGCCGTGATGGCGCGAGGCGTAGAGGATGATGGTTCGCATAAGAAGGCCTTTCAGCTGTAATTGCATCAATGTCTGTATGGTACCCCGTTGCATGGCTGGGATACCGGACGTATCGATGAACGTGCGGGTTTGTCCTTTGGTCAGGGCCGAGACGGGTTCTTGCGAGCAAAAAAGCAGTTGTTCGAAAGGATGGGCAATGGAATACGCTCTCTCCAACGATTCGATTTCTATTAAGGTGTCCACGGCTGGTGGTTCGTTTACCTCGATCGAGGCCGGAGGTCGCGAGTATCTGTGGCAGGGCGATCCCGCCGTGTGGTCTGGCCAGGCACCGATTTGCTTCCCGATTTGCGGAGGCTTGCGCGACAACAGCGCCATGACGTTTGCCGGGCATCACGTGAAGCTCGCCCGCCACGGGTTTGCGCGCAAGCAAGAGTGGAAGCTGCTGAGCCAGAGCGAGAACGAGCTGGCGATGTGCCTGGCTTCGGAGGATAACGCCGCGCTGCTGAGCGATTATCCGTATCCGTTTAAGCTTGTCGCCCGCTATGCGCTCGAGGACGCTGCCGTGCGCGTTTCCTACGAGGTCACCAACGAGGGCACCGAGGATATGCCGTTCTTTATTGGCGGTCATCCCGGCTTTAGGTGTCCACTCGATGAGGGCGAGGCCTATACGGACTACGAGCTGCGCTTTGAGAAGGACGAGGCTGCTGAGCTTTGCACTGCCGTCCCCTCGACTGGCTTGATTGACGTGACCAATCGCTCCAAGAACCCCATGGTGGGAAAGACGCTGCCTCTGTCACATGAGCTCTTCGATTTTGCGGAGACCATCTTTGACGTGCTCGAGAGCCGTCAGGTCACGCTTTCCAAAAAGGGCGAGGACAAGGGCGTCCGCCTGAGCTTTGAGGGCTTCCCATATCTCATTGTGTGGAGCAAGCCCGAGGGCGATTTTGTGGCGGTTGAGCCCTGGGGCGGCCTTTCGACCTGCTCCGATGAGGACGACGTGCTTGAGCATAAGCGTGGCTGCCTTGTCGCCAAGCCCAAGGAGACCGTCGTTCGCTCGTTCACGATTGAGATTCTGTAATTCCGTTTTGTCGACTCGTATCGCGAGGCACAAGGAGCCTGCGAGATAAGGAGCTAAAAATGATCCTCACCGTTACGATGAACCCGTCTGTCGATACGCGCTATCAGCTCGATGAGCTCATTATCGACGACGTTAACCGTGTGACGCCCGAAAAGACCGCTGGCGGCAAGGGCCTCAACGTGGCCCGTGTGCTGGGTCAGCTGGGCGACGACGTTGTGGCAACCGGTCTGCTCGGCGGCCACATGGGCGCCTACATGGCTGAGCTCATGGACGCCAACGGTATTAACAACGACTTCGTGCCCATCAAGGGCGAGACTCGCATTTGCCTCAACATTCTCCACGCCGGTAACCAGACCGAGCTGCTCGAGAGTGGCCCGACAATTGCCCCCGAGGAACTCGATGCCTTTACCGCCAAGTTTACTGAGCTTGCGGGCAAGGCCGACGTCGTCACCATTTCGGGTTCTCTGCCCCGCGGTGTCGAGGCAGACTACTATGCCAAGATCACGGGCATTGCCGAGAACGCCGGGGCCAAGGTGCTGCTCGATACCTCGGGTGCTTCGCTCGAGGCCGCCCTTAAGTCCGAAATTAAGCCCGAGCTGGTCAAGCCTAACCTGACCGAGATCAACGGCCTTCTGGGCACGAGCTTTACCACCGACGATGTGGACGAGCTCCGCGCCGCGCTCGCCTCTGATGCCCGCTTCTCCGATATCCCCTGGGTCGTCGTGTCCATGGGCGCTGCCGGCTCCGTTGGCTTTCACAATGGCCGTGCGTTCCGCGCAAAGACGCCCGATATCCCTGCCGTTAACGCCACGGGCTCTGGTGACTCCACTATCGCTGGCTTCGCGCATGCCATTGCTGCTGGCGCAGACGACGAGACGGTGCTGCGTACCGCCAACACCTGCGGCAAGCTCAATGCCATGGATCCCATGACTGGCCATCTGGTCATGGACCGTTGGGACGAGGTCTACAACGGCGTTGTCGTGACCGAGCTGTAAGGGCTTGGGCGTCGGCCCCGGCATCGATTGCTAGCTCATGTCGACGACAAGTGCGATAGCATTATGTCGGGGCGCGACGCCGACGTTGTCGTGTTCAATCCCGACCTTACCCTGGTCGAGACGTATGTGGGTGGCAACAGCGTCGGTAACGCGTTTACCGAGTAGCCGCCAAAGAAGCGATCCGAGAGGGGATTTAGATGATTTACGGTGCATTGGGCGATATCGAGGAGTACCGCGGAATGCTCAAGGGCCTCGACGTGTTGATCGACTGGCTCGAGGAGAACGACCCGGCGCAGCTCGAGGTCGGCAGCCATCCGATTCTGGGCGACAAGGTCTATGCGAACGTCATGGCTCCCACGACGCGTCCCGAGGCAGAGGCTCACTACGAGACGCATCAGCGCTATCACGACCTGCAGATCGACATTGAGGGTCGCGAGGCCTTTAAGGTTGCCACGGGCAGCCTGACGCTGGTCCAGGAGTTTGACGAGAAGGACGACTACGACCTGGTCGATTCCGACGCTTCGATTGCCGGCGATCTTGCCGACGACAAGTTCGCGCTGTTCGTTGCCGGCGAGCCTCACATGCCCACGCTCGAGTTCCCGGGCGATGGCGCACAGCCGGTCAAGAAGATCTGCTTTAAGCTACTTGCAGATGCTTACTGGGAGGAGTAACGCGCTGCTCGGCTGAGCTGTTCGTGTTGTGAGCGTTTTCCTTTGGAGGAGCGCGCTTAGGCCCCGCTGATCGCGGTTCCTTTGGGGATTGCGGCTGGCGGGGCTTTTTGTTGAGTAGGGGAGTTGCCGGCGGCGTTGTGCTTGGATTGGCATTGTGCGATAAATCGGCAACAAAAAAGCCGCCCGAAGGCGGCTATCTTGTGCAATGGAGCCAGCGACCGGGCTCGAACCGGTGACCCCCGCTTTACGAGAGCGGTGCTCTACCAACTGAGCTACGCTGGCGGCCATGTGATGACGCAACTGAGGCGTCAACGGCTGTCTATGATACGGGACATCGCAAATCCGCGCAAGTGTTCTGACGGCTTTTCTCACTTTAAATGCACTAATATTGGAGACGTGATGTCTTGCTCTTACGGGTCTCAAACAGAATGGGGTGGCGATGGCTCAACCCAAGATTCTTCTCACACGCATCGATGACCGGTTTATTTACGGGCAAGACGTTGAGCTGTGGAACGAAGTCGTGGGTTCCAACCTTGTTTTAATTGTCAACGATGAGATTGCGGCTGATTCGCGCAAGTGGGCCCCTATGAGGGTGGCGACACCCGAGGGTGTCTGGACGCGGTTTTTCTCGGTGCAAAGGACTGTCGACATCATTCATACCGCAACGCCGCGCCAAAGGATTCTCATCATGGTGGCGTCGCCCACGGATGCACTCGCGCTGGTTAAGGGTGGTGTGCCGATCACCAAGATCAGCATTGGCCATATGCAGGCGGGGGAGGGCAAGCACCCATAACGCCCGCAGTCGCCGTAGATGACGCAGATGTCGCAGCCCTCAAAGAGCTGCAGGCGCTCGGCATAGAGCTAGAAATCCGCTATCTCCCCAGCTCCAATCCCGGCCCCATCCAACTAGTCATTTAAGAACGTCCCCAATGACTAGGTAGAAAAACGACCGTCGGCAGTGGTGCCGGCGGGCGCTGCTGTGCGATATGTTGCGTTGTGGGCTTAGTGCCTCATAAAGTGGTATTCGATCACATTGCTGTAGGGGTGACCCGGGCCCACAATGCCCTGCGGGAACAGCGGCTGGTGCGGTGTGTCGGGGTACATCTCTGCCTCGAGGGCAAAGCCAGCGCCCCAGCCATAGTTGGCATCGTCCTTGGCGTGCTCGTCGCCCAGCCAGTTGCCGGTGTAGAGCTGCACGCCCGGGGCGGTGGTGTAGTAATCCAACTCACGACCGGTCCACATCTCCTCGACGTGCATCGCGCGGCGCAGATTACGGCCGTACTGATAGCCATCGATGCACAGGCAGTGGTCGTAGCCACGGGCCTGCTTAATCTGCGGGTCGTCGGCTTCCATGCCGGGCGCGACGGGGCGCAGCTCACGGAAGTCAAACGGCGTGCCCTCGACCGGAGCGATTTCACCGGTGGGGATATTCTGCTCGTTGATGGGCAGGTAGTGGGCAGTGTTAGCAACAAAGAAGTGCTCGCAGTCCATGCCGGCGTTATGACCGGCAAGGTTAAAGTACGTGTGGTTGGTCATGGACACGTAGGTGGCGCGGTCGCTCTCGCAGCCATACTCGATGCGAAAGACGCCGGTGCGTGTAACGGTAAACACGGCCGTAAAGGTGCGGTTGCCGGGAAGGCCCAGCTCACCGTTCTCAAGCGAGGTGGTCATGCGCACGGCATTGTGGACCTCGTCGAGCTCAACGTCCCATACGCGCTTGTGCAGACCATGTTCAAGATCGCTGTGCAGGTTGTTGGTGCCCTCGTTGGCGGGCATATGCCAGTCCGTGCCGGTGATGGTGATCGTGGCACCTGCAGTGCGGTTGGCCACAGGTCCGATGGTCGCGCCAAAGCAGGCGGGGTTGTCAAAGTAATCCTCGAGCCTATCGAAGCCCAGCACCACATCGCGCACGTTGCCGGGGATGTCGGGCACGTCGATGCCCAACACGGTGGCGCCATAGTCCATAATGCGAACGCAGATCTCGGGCCCGTTGAGGGTGTAACGATGAACGGGGGTACCGCACGGCGCGGTGCCGAAAAGCTCGGAAGTGATCATTTGGTTCCTAACATCGAGGTATTTCCGACAAACTGTAGCGCGAACAGGCAAGATTATCACTACACCCCACTAAAGCAGGGGGTATTTTTCTCAAAAAAGTGATGATTGGAGCTGTGCGGGCGTTCATTTCTGACGCGCGCGAGTCTGATACAATTTGTTCGTTATTGTTTGAATTGACGTGAGCGTGGAACAGCGAGGACTCATCGTGATTAAAGCGGAGCGACAGGATAAGGTTCGGCAGCTGCTCGAGGAACAGGGAACGGTCTCGGTCAAGGAGATTTCGGATGCGTTAGGTGTCTCGGATATGACGATCCGCCGTGACCTTGAGGAGCTTGCGAGCCTGGGCGAGATTGAGCGCGTGCACGGCGGAGCCCGCAGTGCGCAGGGCCGTCCACACGCTATGCTGCGCCATGAGTATTCGCACAGCGAAAAGCGCACGAAGCATGCCGAGGAAAAGTTGCAGATTGCGCGCCGTTCTGTGGAGCTTATCGAGGAAGGCTCGACCATCTTTTTGGGCACGGGCACCACGGTTGAGCAGATGGCCTCGTTGCTGCCGGCGTTTCGCCTGCGCATTGTGACCAATTCGCTTTCGGTGTTTAACCTGCTCGAGGCGCGCGAAGACTGCGACCTGTGCCTGGTGGGCGGCATGTACCGTCGCCGCACCGCCGCTTTTGTGGGACCAACGGCCGAGGATACCCTGCGTGCGCTGGGCATCGACGCGGCGTTTATCGGTGCCAACGGCATTCTGGACGG
>URYT01000086.1 GCA_900552185.1 uncultured Collinsella sp.
GAGCCGCATGGACCGCGGCGAGCTACGGCAGCAGTTTGGCATGGTGCTGCAGGACGCCTGGCTGTTCGATGGCACGATTGCCGAAAACATCGCCTACGGCTGTCCCGAGGCGACGCGTGAGGAGATCGTGGCGGCTGCGCGCGCCGCGCAGGTCGACTTCTTTGTGCGCACCATGCCGCAGGGCTACGACACGCGCGTGGCCAACGATGCCGAAAGCATCAGCCAGGGCCAGCGTCAGCTGCTGACCATCGCACGCGTGCTGCTCAATAACCCGGTGATTCTTATCCTGGACGAGGCGACCTCAAGCGTGGATACGCGTACCGAGCTTGCCATCGGTCGTGCCATGGACGCGCTCATGCGCGGGCGCACGAGCTTTGTGATCGCGCACCGCCTGTCGACGATCGTGGACGCCGACCTGATCTTGGTCATGGATCACGGCAACATTATCGAGCAGGGCACGCATAAGGAGCTGCTGGCTGCCGAGGGTGCCTACGCCGACCTCTATCTGAGCCAGTTCGCATAATGTGACAAAGGGACAGTCTCTTTGCCACATCACAAATAAGGCGCGCCGGGGATGAATTCCCTGGCGCGCCTTTGCGTTGATGCCGATGTCGTTTTGTGCCGCTTGCGTTCCTAGCGTTCGTCCACGAGCTTGGCGACGAGGGCCTTGAGCTCGGCCACCTCTCGCTCGAGTTCCTTGACGCGGCGGGCATTCTCGGTGATGCCCTGGCGGTTGAGGGCGGACTGCTCGGCGGCGTCATCGGGCATGTACTCGCGATGCTGCTTGGCGTCGAAACTCTCCTCGAACACACGGCAGCCGTTGCGCTTGATGATGCGTCCCGGCACGCCCACGACGGTGCAGTTGTCGGGGACGTCCTTAACGACGACCGAGTTGCCGCCGATCTTGACGTTGTTGCCGATGCGGATGTTGCCGAGCACCTTGGCGCCCGTGCCCACCGTGACATTGTTGCCCAGGGTGGGGTGACGCTTGCCGGTCTCGTTGCCGGTGCCGCCGAGCGTGACGCCCTGGTAGAGCACACAGTTGTCGCCCACAATGGTGGTCTCGCCGATGACGACGCCCATGGCGTGGTCGATAAAGAAGTGCTTGCCAATCTGCGCGGCAGGGTGAATCTCGACGCCGGTGATGTGGCGGGTGATTTGCGAGAGCACGCGGGCGAGCGAGCGATGACCGTGCTCCCACAGCCAGTGCTCGGGCACGTGGTTCCACTTGGCGTGCAGGCCAGGATAGGAAAGAAAGATGACCAGACCGTTTTGCGCGGCGGGGTCCTGCGCCTGGACGGTCTTGATGTCCTCGCGAATGGTATTGATAAAGCTCACCGGCCGCCCTCCCTTAGCGCCATGGCAATGCGATTCAATAAAGTATAGCGATTCGCTAGGGATTAAAAAGGACAATCTTGGCGGCTTTGCGCTACAAGTGTCAGTTATGCAAACTTGCTGGTAATGGAGTCATGCTTTTGTGGGGTTGCGCACGAGGGGGCACCGCAACCGTATACTGGTCAACTTGGACGTATCCGCGCCCACAACTGAGAGGTTTTACTTCATGGGTTTCATCAATTTTATTGCCGAGCTGCTTAAGGACCCGCGCACCGCGATCGCCAGCTGGATCGCCGCCGGCCCGCTTATGGCCTACGGCTGCGTGTTCCTGATCATCTTTATCGAGACGGGCGTGGTGTTCTTCCCGTTCCTTCCCGGTGATTCGCTGCTGTTCGCCTCGGGTTTCTTTGCCCACAACGGCGGCTTTAACATCGTGGCGCTTCTGGCCACCGCATGGGCCGCTGCCATTTTGGGCGATCAGTGCAACTTTATGATCGGTCACTTCTTTGGCCGCAAGATCATCGCTTCGGGCAAGGTCAAGGCCATGACGCCCGAGCGCATCAAAAAGTCCGAGGACTTCTTGGACAAGTGGGGTCACCTGGCCATCTTCCTGGGTCGCTTCTTCCCGTTTATCCGCACCTTTGTGCCCTTTATCGCTGGCATGGGCGGCATGCACTGGCGCAACTTTGTCGTCTTTAACGTGCTGGGCGGCATTACCTGGTCGACGGTCTTTACGCTGCTGGGCTACTTCTTTGGCGGCATTCCCTTTGTGCAGGAGCACTTTGAGCTGCTGATTATCGGCATCGTTGCCGTGTCGATCATCCCGACCGTGGTCGGTCTGGTTAAGGCCAAGCTGGGTAAATAGAACGCCTAGCTCGAGCCAGCGCGCAGACCGTACAGCTGAGGCCCGTCACCGCTTACGGTGGCGGGCCTTTTTGCTTCGGTCAAATGAAAATACTTTACTTAGTTAAAGAAAAGCGTTTTATCAGACGCGTGCGGGGAGTACAATCTCGTGCATGCGAATCGACGTGCCATCGGCTTTGATGCTGCTCGCGTGTCCCGTCCGGCTCTACGCTCCGGGCGTGCGACGTTGCGACGCGGTCGGCCTCGGTCCTTGCGTGCGGGTTCGCGAGTATGCAACTGTGTATGTAAGGAGCGACATATGACTGTCGAGAAGAAGGATATCGATTGGGGTAGCCTCGGCTTTGGCTACATGAAGACCGATTACAGCTACGAGGCTCATTGGAAGGATGGCGAGTGGGACGAGGGCGGCCTGACCACCGACCACACCCTGCATGTCTCCGAGTGCGGCGGTATCTTCCATTACTGCCAGGAGGTCTTTGAGGGCCTGAAGGCCTACACCGCCGAGGACGGCAGCATCGTCTGCTTCCGTCCCGACATGAACGCTGAGCGTATGTATAACTCTGCCCAGCGCCTCGAGATGCCCCCGTTCCCCAAGGACAAGTTCGTTGAGGCCGTCAAGCAGGTCGTTTCTGCCAACGCCGCGTGGGTTCCGCCCTTCGGCTCCGGTGCGACCCTGTACGTGCGTCCGTTTATGATCGGCTCCGGTGACGTGATCGGCGTGGCTCCCGCTCCTGAGTACACGTTCCGCATTCTCGTGACCCCGGTCGGTCCGTACTTTAAGGGCGGCCTCAAGCCCGTCAAGCTGCGCGTTTCCGAGTATGACCGTGCTGCACCGCACGGCACCGGCAACATCAAGGCCGGCCTGAACTACGCCATGTCCCTTAAGCCCACGATGGAGGCCCATCGCGAGGGCTATGCCGAGAACCTGTATCTTGACTCCGAGTCCCGTACCTATGTCGAGGAGACCGGTGGCGCCAACGTCCTGTTCGTGAAGGAGGACGGCACCCTCGTCGTTCCGCAGTCGCACACCGACTCCATCCTGCCCTCTATCACCCGTCGCTCGCTCGTTCAGGTCGCTCAGGACCTGGGCATGACCGTTGACCAGCGTCCCGTCGAGTGGGCCGAGGTCAAGGCCGGTACCTTTGTCGAGTGCGGCCTGTGCGGCACCGCTGCCGTCATCTCCCCGGTTGGCGAGATCGACAACAAGGTTTACGGCGCCGACGAGACCGTGACCTTCCCGGCTGGATACACCGAGATCGGCCCTGTGATGAAGAAGCTTCGCGAGACCCTGACTGGTATCCAGTCCGGTGCTGTCGAGGACAAGCACAACTGGGTTTACACCGTCGCGTAATTTGTCTTACCTATCCGGGCAGAGAGCAAGTTCCCTCCCGGCGCGTCCTCGGACATGCAAGAAGCCCTCGCTGCGCACTTCGTGCGGCGAGGGCTTTTTGCGTCCTGCGGAGTGCGCCGGGAGGGAACTTGCTCTCCGCCCTGCGGGCTCGGCGTTGCCACAACGGGCAATAATTAATCTGAATAAACATGGCGCGCGGCCTTTTAGGCCGCGCTTGTGTTTTGCTTCGCGCCATGTGGGGGCGGTGGCGACGTGCATTTTTGCGAGTATTCTGCAATCGAAGGCCCCTGCATACCGACCTCGGGCAAAAAATCGGGATTTCTCGATGTTTTCTACGGATGATGGGCGGGGTTATGGGCTGGCAGCGTTTGATTTGCAGGGATATTCGCGGTCTTTGGCATTTATCGTGGCGCCCGAAGCTCTTGGTTATGTTGAATACTCCTAAAAATGCACGGCGCTTAGAGGGGGACCTTCGCGAAAAAGGAAACCGCCCCGTCGAAGTATGCATTCGACGGGGCGGTTTATGCATTTGGCCGATTAAGGATGCGCTGCCAAACTACTAGAACTTGACGGTCGGGGCCTGGCGGGCTGCCTCGGCGGCCTCGAAGCCCTGGCGCTCCTTAAACTGGAAGATGCCGGCAAAGATGACAGCCGGGAACGTCTGGATGGCGTTGTTGTAGCTGAGCACGCAATCGTTGTAGCTCTGGCGTGCATAGCTAATCTTGTTCTCGGTATCCTCGAGCGATGCCTGCAGCTGCGTAAAGTTGGTGTTTGCCTTAAGATCGGGATAGGCCTCGGCTACGGCGAAGAGCTGGCGCAGCGCACCGGTCAGCACGTTGTCGGCTTCCATCTTGGCTTCGGGCGTGGTGGCCTTGACGGCGGTGTTACGCGCGCTGATCACGGCGGAGAGCGTCTCCTGCTCGTGCTTGGCGTAGCCCTTGACGGTCTCGACCAGGTTGGGGATCAGGTCGTTGCGACGCTGCAGCTGCGTATCGATGTTCTGCCAGGCGTTATCGATGCGGTTACGCTTGGTGACCATGTTGTTGTAGATGCCGGCGATGGCGCAGGCAATCACAATGACAACAACGATGCCGATGATGACGGGAAGCATGATGTCTCCGTTTCGAATGGCCGCGGCGGCATGCGCCAGCTGCCGTTGGTATAACGCTACTAGTATACCCGCAACGTTTTGTCGTGCCGAACTTTCCGGTAAGCGTTGTGTTTTCGTCGGGGTCGGCACCGGGGCAAAGCGCGCGGGGTACAGGTGTAAGATATGCGACAGATTGACGAGTGTTGTCTTTGCCCTGAGGATGGCGATACCAGTGGACCTTCGCATCAAGAAAACCTACCGCGCCCTGTTCGATGCCTTTACCGAGCTTCTCGAGGAGCATCGTTTTGAGGACCTGACGGTTGCCATGCTGTGCGACCGCGCCATGATTCGCCGCACGACGTTCTACAAGCACTTTCGCGACAAGAACGATTACTTTGCCTTTTATATCGATGAGCTCATGTCGGGCTTGCCGCAAAAACAGCCCGATGAGGCCGGCGCGGTGTCTGCCGAGGACGTGCGCGCGCTTCGGCACGCGATTTTGGACGATGCCATGGATTTGATTCTGGCGCACGAGCAGCTCATGGATAACATTTTGGCAAGCAGCATGTCGGGCATGTTGACCAACGTTATTTGCGACCGCATTGCCCGCTCCATCCGCGAGCGTGTGATGAACGTGCTTGCCGAGGATGCCCTGGCCCCCGTGTCACTCGAGACGACGTCTGAGTTTGTCGCCGGCGGTATTATTCGACTTTTCACGATATGGTGGGAATCGGGCCACGATCTTGAGCGTCGACCTGAGATAGCCGACGTGGTCGATGCGCTGTTTGAGCGGACCATGACACCGGTGAATCACTAAAGTGGCGGAGAGAGGGGGATTCGAACCCCCGGAACGCTCTCGCGCTCAACGGTTTTCAAGACCGCCGCATTCAACCGCTCTGCCATCTCTCCGTGAGTCGTAATGATAGCATCGTTTTGAATTTGCAACAGGGAAGGCGAACGATGACGATCACCGAAATCGACGAGAAGTTCATGCGCGAGGCACTGGCCGAGGCGCGCGCCGCCGCGGCGGTGGGCGAGGTGCCCATCGGAGCCGTAGTGGTGCGCGACGGTGAGATCGTCGCGCGGGCGCATAATCGTCGCGAGCTCGACCAGGATCCTTCGGCTCATGCAGAGTTCGCGGCCCTGTGCGCTGCCGCTCGGTCGCTCGGTCGTTGGCGCCTTTCCGATTGCACGGTCTACGTGACGCTCGAGCCATGCTGCATGTGTGCGGGGCTTATGGTTAACGCGCGCGTGGGGCGCTGCGTGTATGGCGCGGCTGATGCCAAGGCGGGCGCGCTGGGTTCGCTGTATGACCTGAATGCCGATTCGCGCCTGAATCATCGGTTTAACGTGACGGCTGGGGTCCTGGCGGATGAATGCCGCGAGCTGCTGAGTAGCTATTTTGGCGGTCTGCGCGGAGCGGGTGGCAGCGGCTGTGGCTGCGGTCCGAACCTTGAGGCGCATGCCGCCCACGCCGCGGCGCTTGCAGGTGCCGGTGAGGATGCTGGCATGGCGGTTGACTTTGGTCCTGCGTGCCGCCGACCCCGCCGTGTGCTGTTGGCGATCGACTCCTTTAAGGGCAGCGTTTCGAGCGCGCAGGCGGAGGCGGCGGTTGCCGAAGGCGTGCGCCGCGTTTGGCCCGATGCCGAGGTGCGCGCATTGCCGCTGGCAGATGGTGGCGAGGGAACGCTCGATGCCGTTGCCGCGTGCGGCGGTGAGATTGTGACCTGCGAGGTGGCAGGTCCCTTGGGCAAGCGCGCGTCTGCCCGGATGCTGGTTGATGTCGAGTGCGAGTCGGCTGTAATTGAGATGGCCGAGGCGGCCGGCATTGGGTATTCGCCTTGTACGGAGTCGGCGGCGTTGGCGGCCACAACCTATGGCGTGGGCGAGCTCATGCTTCGCGCGGTTCGCATGGGCGCAAAGACACTCTATATTGGTCTGGGCGGCAGCGCCAGCAACGACGGTGGCGCCGGCATGCTGCAGGCGCTGGGCGCACGTGTGGTCGATGATCAGGACTGCGATGTCGCCCCCGGTCTTGCGGGCCTTGAACATGTGTCGAGTATCGATTTGACGTCAGCGCTTCGTGCACTGAGCGGCGCTCGTATCGTTGTGCTTTCGGATGTCGAGAATCCGCTCGTGGGACGCCGCGGTGCGCTGGCGGTGTTTGGCGGGCAGAAGGGCCTGCCGACGGATGACGCTGAGGCGCTACGCAGGTACGACAGCTGGATGGTCGGCTACGGTCGCCTGCTCGATGCGGCAATTACCGGGGTGCGGGCTCAGGGATTGTTGCGCGTGCCCGAGGGTGCTCGGACATTTGGCTCGGTGCTCGGAGTGCCCGGTGCCGGTGCCGCAGGCGGCCTGGGTGCCGCGCTGCTGGCGCTCGGGGCGGAGCTGCGTTCGGGCGTGGAGACGGTGCTCGATCTCGTGGGGTTTGACGAGCGCGTGCGCGATGTCGACCTGGTCATAACGGGCGAGGGCAATATGGATGAACAGTCCGCCGCTGGAAAGGCGCCGGTTGGTGTGGCTCGCCGCGCCAAGCGATATGGCAAGCCGGTGATTGCTGTCGTGGGCGGTCGCGCCGTCAACCTGGATGTGGTGTGTGTGCAGGGCATCGACTTGGTGCTTCCGATCTGCCGCAAGCCCATGCCCCTCGACCAGGCGCTCGAACCACGGGAAGCCACTGCCAACCTCATCTGTGCCGGCGAGTCAGCCGCCCAAGCCTATGACCTCGCTCGCCTCTAAGGCCTATCTCCCTATAAGTTGCGGTGGAATACGGAGTGTTTTTGCCTTTAAGGTGCCAATTCAGTCCGTATTCCACCGCAACTTCGAGAATGGCCATTCGAGGTTGGCTGCCTTGTGCCTTGGGTCGGACCGTTTGCCACGAAATGCGACCATCTACTACGTTAAACCGGCCACCTTCGACCATCCCGGAATTTGCAAAAACAAAACCGCAGGTAGAAAGCTTGCCGATTTTCGAAAAGCCGGCTATGGTTGACCCCTGCGGCCTAAACGTAGTAGATGGGCCCTTTCTGTGGTGCGGCACCAAGCCGGTCATTTTGGGATCGGACTATTTTGACTACTCATTGGCTGCTCTGGCAATCGGGCTGCAAAAGTAGTCAAAAAAGCTCCGTCCCAAATTAGCTACCTTGCTCTGGCGGGCGGGAGCAGGTAAGATATACCGAGCGCCTAGCGCGTTCGATGGGTTCGGATGAC
>URYT01000087.1 GCA_900552185.1 uncultured Collinsella sp.
CATCTACCTCGCGATCGGACCGTGCTTGGCCATTCCGCGCACCTCGTCGACCTCTTTTGAGATGTTGCAGCCGCTGCTTCCTGCCGGCATTTCGCTCGAAGTGGCGCGCCTTGTGTTCTCGGTGGCGTTCTTTGCCGTGGCCTACTTGCTGGCCATGCACCCCAGTGCGCTCACCAAGCTGCTGGGGCGCATCACCGGTCCCGCGCTTATCGTGCTGATCGTGGCCGTGGGCGCTGCGCTGTTCAATCCCGTGGACGCCGTCCGTGCGACGCACGGCGCGTATGAGGGCAATGCGGTCATGGCGGGTTTCCAGACGGGTTATCAGACCATGGACCTGCTTGCGTCGCTCACCTTCGGCATCGTCATCGCGACGAATATCCGCGAGCTCGGCGTGACCGATGATGCGGGCCTCACGCGCGAGGTCTCGCGTGCGGGCGTGTTCGCCGGCTTGCTCATGGGTCTCATCTACTGCGGTCTGGCCGTGGTGGGCCTGAATGTGGCCCCCGCCATGCCGGATGCAACGAACGGCGCCGCGATCCTGACGGCTTCGGCCACCTTGCACTTCGGCTCCATGGGAACGGTGGTTGTCGCTGCGATTTTCCTGCTCGCTTGTCTGAACGTGTGCATTGGACTCATCAGCTGCTGCGGCACGTATTTCGCCGAGGCGTTTCCGCGTGTTCCCTATCGCATGTGGGCCCTGGGTTTCGCCGTGTTCTCCTGTGCCGTTTCCAATGTGGGCCTCGATGCGATTCTGGCGTTCTCGGTCCCGTTGTTGAACGCGCTGTATCCGGTGGCGATCGTGATCGTGCTCATGGGGATGATGCACAAAGGGTGCGACCTCGTTCCTCGCGTGTGGCCGTGGGTTGTGGGCTTCACGGGCGTGGTGAGCGTTGCCACTGCTCTGCGCGATGCGTTCTTCGCGGGCGCGTGGTTGCCCTTCGATGCGATGCCCTTCGCCGACCTTGGCATGAATTGGGTCTTTCCGGCGCTGGTGGGTATGGTCATCGGCGTTGCGGTGTCGGGCATCCGCTCCTCTGCCGTCGAATAGGCGTTGGGACCGTCTGCCGGGTTGTGGCGCGCACGCCGCGCGATGCTGGGTATAGTCGAGAGCGGAAGCAATGCAGTCGCCTCAGTTCGGTTTGGGTGGCGTGAAAGGAGACCTTATGGCGGAGAGCAAACAGTACTACATCGGTGTCGACGTCGGAGGCACCTCCGTCAAGCTCGGCTTGTTTGACGAGGAGGGCGACCTGCTCGGCAAGACGAGCGTTCCCACGCCCTCGCTGGCATGCGGTGAGGGCCACGCCGCCGTGATTAGCGGCATCGAACAGCTTATGGCTGGCGTGCAGCAGCCCATGCTGTTCGTGCGAGGTATCGGCTTGGCAGTGCCTTGTCCGGTGCCCGCAAGCGGTGTGATCACCATGGCGGCCAACATCGAGATCGACGCCCCGGCACTCAAAGAGGCGCTCGAGGTACGCTGCCCGCATGCGTTGGTTCGCTATGTGAACGACGCGAATGCGGCGACGATGGGTGAGGTCTGGCGCGGCAGTGCGCAGGGGCACCGCAGCATGGTTATGGTGACCATCGGAACGGGCCTCGGCGGTGGCGTGGTGGTGAACGGCGATGTCATCGACGGCGCGTTCGGTGCCGGCGGCGAGATCGGGCACATCTGCGTGAATCCGGCCGAGGAGCGCGCGTGCGGCTGCGGTCTGCACGGATGCCTAGAGCAGTACGCCTCGGCTTCCGGCGTGGTCAGCAACTACCTGCGCGTGTGCGAGGAGCGCGGTGTCGAGCCTGTCGAGCTGGTGGGTCCGAGCGATTCGCGTTCGGTGTTCGACGCGGCTCGTACGGGCGATGAGACGGCGCTCGCCGCGATCGATGTCACCATGGACTATCTCTCGCTTGGTTTGCAGATTATCTCCGCCGTCGTGGATCCCGAGGTTTACGTGCTCGGCGGCGGTGCGTCCGCTTCGGCCGATATGTTCCTGGATTCCCTGCGCGCGAAGTACGAGGCCCGCGCGTTCCCCGCGAGCCGCGCCACGGCGATCGAAGTCGCCTCGCTCGGCAACGACGCCGGTATCATCGGTGCCGCCTACGTAGCCCTGCGCGCCGCCGGCAAATAGCCGGTGCAAGGGGGTCAGGTTTCTTTGCACCAACATGGTGCAAGGGGGACAGACTTGGCCCCCATGCTTGCCCCAAAATGTGCCGCGACCCTTCCGTCTGCGAAGGCTCGGCATCGGCGTGCTACCATAGCTACGTCCAAGTACACATATCAAGTGGAGGATATCCATGGCAAACGTTCTTGTCTTTGGTCACCAGAACCCCGATAACGACGCCATCATGAGCGCCGTCGTCCTGTCTCAGCTGCTCAACCAGGTTGAGTATGCCGGCAACACCTACGAGGCCTGCGCCCTTGGCCAGCTTCCGGCCGAGTCCGCCAAGCTGCTCGCCGACGCCGGCATCGCCGAGCCCCGCGTGATCGAGTCCGTCGAGGCCGGCCAGCTCGTCGTTCTCACCGACCACAACGAGTCCGCCCAGTCCGTCGCCGGCCTTAAGGACGCCACGGTCTTTGGCGTCGTCGACCATCATCGCATCGGCGACTTCGAGACCGCCGGCCCGCTGCACTACATCTGCCTGCCCTGGGGCTCCAGCTGCACCATCGTCACTAAGCTCGCCGACGTGCTCGGCGTTGAGCTTTCCGACGTCCAGGCCAAGCTGCTGCTCTCGGCCATGATGACCGACACGCTCATGCTCAAGAGCCCCACCACCACCGATGTCGACCGCGCCGTCGCCGCCAAGCTCGGCGAGCAGGTGGGCGTCGATCCGGTCAAGTTTGGCATGGAGGTCTTCCTTACCCGTCCGTCCGGCTCCTTCACCGCAGCCGAGATGGTCGGCAACGACATCAAGATGTTCGAGCCCGCCGGCAAGAAGCTGCTCATCGGCCAGTACGAGACCGTCGACAAGAGCCGTGCGCTCGGCATGATCGACGAGATTCGCGAGGCCATGCGCGCCTATGCCGCCGAGAAGGATGCCGACGGCATCGTCCTGTGCATCACCGACATCATGGAGGAGGGCTCGCAGGTCCTGCTCGAGGGCGAGACCGAGGCCGCTCAGAAGGGCCTGGGCATCGCCGACGAGCATGATGGCGTCTGGATGCCGGGCGTTCTTTCCCGTAAGAAGCAGGTCGCTGCCCCCATCATGGCTGCCTGCTAGGTTTTTGACCTAACACCGACGGCCGGATCGCGGAAGCCCCGCGCTCCGGTCGTTTTTTGTGCACGGCGCCGCGTCGTCTCTTGGACAGGCGTGCTCGTGCCGTTGAGCAAATAATGTTCAACCTGTGGTTCCGCTTTTCGGCCACGCCTGCGTGCTTGTCGCGCAGGGTAGGCTAGATGCAAGCGTAATACGTTAGAGCGCGGCGCCGCCATCTGGGCGGGCCGTGCTTTTTTAAGACGGGAGCCTTCCCGTGAAAGGAGCCGCCCATGGCAGCACCCGAGCAGCTGTTTAACGTTCGTGAACGTAAGCGTTTTGAGCGTCACGACATCTGGGAGCGCATTGCCGAGAACGGCACGATTTCCGCCGCCGTCATGGTGATCGCTGCCATCGCCGCCGTTATCTGTGCCAACACCGATGCCTACGAGGCCATCCATCACTTTTTGGAGACCCCGCTGTATGTGGGCCTGGGCAACCTTACGGCCGGTTTCACCGTTGAGCTTTTCGTCAACGACTTCCTCATGGCGATTTTCTTTTTGCTCGTGGGCATTGAGCTTAAGTATGAGATGACGGTCGGCGAGCTCAAGAACCCGCGTCAGGCCATGCTTCCCATGCTGGCGGCCGTGGGCGGCGTCGTCGTTCCTGCGTGCATCTACCTCATCTTTAACCATGCCGGCGCGCACAACGGTTGGGCTATCCCCATGGCAACCGATATTGCCTTTGCGCTGGGCGTGCTGTCGCTTTTGGGCAATCGCGTGCCCAACGGCGTGCGCGTGTTCTTCTCGACGCTCGCCATCGCCGACGACCTGATCTCTATCGCCGCCATCGCCATCTTCTACGGTCAGAGCCCCAATCCGTTTTGGCTGGGTGCCGCCGCGGTTGTGACCTGCGCACTCGTGTGGCTCAACAAGACGCAGCACTACCGCCTCGCCCCGTACTCGGTGCTGGGCTTGCTGCTGTGGTTCTGCATGTTCAAGAGCGGCGTGCATGCCACGCTCGCCGGCGTCATCCTGGCCTTCACCATTCCGGCCAAGTGCGGTGTTAAGCTCGATAGCCTTACCGATTGGCTGGGCGAATGCCTGCCGTTGCTCGACGACCGCTACGATGACGAGGCGCACATCCTGGGCCAGCATGACTTTACCGTCTCGACCACTAAGGTCGAGCGCGTCATGCACCGCGTGACCCCGCCGCTCATCCGCATGGAGCGTCTGATTTCCACGCCGGTCAACTTTGTGATCCTGCCGATCTTCGCGTTCGTCAACGCACAGGTTCGCCTGGTGGGCGTGGATATGAGCGCGTTGCTCACCGACCCGGTGACGCTCGGCGTGTACTTTGGCATGCTGCTGGGCAAGCCGATCGGCATCTTTGGCATGACGTTCGCCCTGGTTAAGCTCAAGGCCTGCGAGCTGCCGCACAACGTCAACTGGCACATGATCGCCGGTGTGGGCATTCTGGGTGGCATCGGCTTTACCATGTCGATCCTCATCAGCGGCCTTGCCTTCCCAACGGCCCAGTTCGAGGTCCTGGCTGCCAAGGCCGCTATTCTTGCCGGTTCGGTCACCGCTGCCGTACTTGGCATGATCTACATGAGTGTGATCTGCAAACACCCCGCGCCCAAGGACGAGTAAGAGCGCGAAAACCGGCTCCAGAACCGATTCGGGCGCGTTCAAAATGCGGATTCGGGTGGTGCTTGCCGCCTGCCAGACACGCCAGTGGTCAAAAAACGCCGTTTGTGAGTACTGTCACAAACGGCGTTTCATTTTAGGTGCGGAAAATAATGAACAAAGTTATAAGAACTGTACGTTAATGAGTGACCATCGACTTCCAATTTGGCGCTAGCTGACGGTGATTGGGGAGTTTCAAGTCGAGTTTTGCCGATTTCGACCAAGAATCGCTGCTACTAAAAGGGTAACAGTACTCATATTTGCCCTTTTTTGGCCACAAGCCCTAAAACAAGCCTCGCCAAGGTCGGGAAACGGGCCAAATCGCCGGCCTCGAGGCTTATTCCACGGTGCCGTAGATGGCGCCCCAGCCGTGGGCGGCCAAGGCGGAGTTGAGCTGGTCGCAAAGTGACTGGCGGTCGTAATAGCCGGGCGGTAGCAGGTTGACGATTTCCATGAGATCGGGCGCCAGATCCAAGATTTCGGCCTGTACGATCAGATCCAGGCGGTCGATGGCGTGGCGGTCGTAAAACAGTCCGTCGACCAGGCGCTGAAGGTCGCCGAATTCCTCGGCCTGGAACGATCCGTACTCCATAGTGCCTCCTTGGGCGCTTCATGCCGGCATGCGCGGCGATTCGTAATTTATTGCGATGGACTTAATCTATCACGGCTTCATAACGTTGTGACGGTGGCGGTCTATACTTAGAAGAATTGCAACGTACCGCTTCGTGAAAGGTCGCACCCATGCAGACGATCTACCAGAAGATGGAAACCACCGAACTCGATGCCGCCATCGAGGCGCTCAAAGCCGAGGTCGCCGAGGTCAAGGCCAAGGGCCTGGCGCTCGACATGGCCCGCGGCAAGCCGTCGCCCTCCCAGGTGGACATCTCTCGACCCATGCTCGATATCCTCAATGCCGATGCCGATCTGCACGACGGCAACGTCGACTGCTCCAACTACGGCTGCTTTGAGGGCATTCCCTCGGCGCGCAAGCTGGCGGGGGAGTTCCTGGGTTGCCCCGCCGAGCAGACACTCGTGCTGGGTTCGTCGAGCCTTTTGATCGAACACGACATCGCCGGCATGTTCTGGCGCTGTGGCTCGTGCGGCAGCGAGCCCTGGGAGGCTTACGAGGCTGCGCACGACGGCAAGAAGGTCAAGTTCCTGTGCCCGGTTCCCGGCTACGATCGCCACTTTGGCATTACCGCCGACTTGGGTATCGAGAACGTTCCCGTCGCGATGACCGACAACGGCCCCGATATGGACGAGATCGAGCGCCTGGTTGCCGCCGACGATTCCATCAAGGGTATATGGTGCGTGCCCAAGTATTCCAACCCCACGGGCATCACCTTTAGCGAGGACACTGTGCGTCGCCTGGTCGAGATGCCCACGGCCGCGCCCGATTTCCGCATCTTCTGGGACAACGCCTACTGCGTGCACGACCTGTACGACGAGACCGATGAGCTCGCAAACATTTTTGACCTCGCTCGCGCGGCGGGCACCGAGGACCGCGTGGTGGCCTTTGCCTCGACGTCCAAGATCACCTTCCCGGGCGCCGGTATCGGCTTTATCGGTGCGAGCCCCGCGGTCATCGCCGAGTTCTCCAAGCGCCTGAAGGCCGGCCTCATCAGTGCCGATAAGCTCAACCAGCTGCGTCACGTGCGCTTCCTTCCCACCATCGAGGCGGTCAAGGAGCACATGAAAAAGCATGCCGAGTTTTTGCGCCCGCGCTTTGAGGCCGTTGAGCGCAAGCTCACCGAGGGCTTGGGCGATACGGGTTGCGCTACTTGGACGCACCCCCGCGGCGGCTACTTTGTAAGCTTCGATGGTCCCGAGGGCTCGGCCCAAAAGGTCGCCGCGCTCTGCGCCGACCTGGGCGTCAAGCTCACACCGGCCGGCGCCACTTGGCCCTATGGCAAGGACCCGCGCGACACCAACATCCGCATCGCGCCGAGCTATCCCACGGTCGAGGACCTGGAGGCCGCGCTCGATGTGCTGGTGCTGGCCGTTAAGCTCGTCGCTGCCGAGCTTGCGCGTGCCGAGCGCGCCTAACGCGCGGCTTCCCGTACTATCCGCACTTTCGATACGTAAAGGAGCGTATACATGGATTTGGGTATTTCCACCAACCCCACGCCAGAGCTCTACACCATTAAGGTAACCGGCGAGATCGATATCTCTAACGCCGATAGCCTGCGCAATGCCATCGACCTGGCGCTCGAGCAGCCCACCGAGGCCGTTGAGCTCGATTTTGCCCAGGTGAGCTACATCGATTCGACGGGCATTGGCGTGCTCGTGGGCGCTGCGCACCACGCGGTCGACCACGGCAAGCGCTTTAGCTGCACCAATGTGCAGCCCCCGGTGATGCGTGTGGTCCAGCTGTTGGGTGTCGACCAAGAGATTTCGATCACCGCTGCATAATCTTTGCCCCCCAAAAGGGCGTGCCGTTTGGCATATGTTTGTGATGCGCTCGGACGTTTTGGCGTCCGGGCGCTATACTTGACCGAATGAATAGACGAGTTCCGGCCGAATGGCGCGGTGCGGGCTCGACTCACATCGAGCCTTGGAGGTATGTGTGTTTGGTATTGGAGAGGGTGAGCTCGCGATCATCGTGGTCTTCGGCTTTTTGCTGTTTGGCCCGGATAAGCTCCCACAGATGGGCCGCACGATCGGCCGTGCCATCCGTCAGTTCCGCGAGACGCAGGAAAAGATGACGGCCGTTGTTCAGTCCGAGATTATCGATCCGGTGAGCGAGGCCGCTTCGGCCCCGGTCAAGCCCAAGAAGGCTGCTGCGACCGACGACGATTCCGATGCGGACGAGGATGCCGCCGAGACGGCAGCGCCCGCCAAGAAGGAGACCTTTGCCGAGCGTCGCGCCCGTCTTGCTGCCGAGAAGGCCGCGAGCGAGGCTGGCGC
>URYT01000088.1 GCA_900552185.1 uncultured Collinsella sp.
GGCGGTGGTGGCGCCGGGGCGGACGATGCTCTCCCAGGCGATGTCGTAAACGCTATCGTACAGTTCATCGGCATCCTGAGCCTCAAAGCGCCCGAGTACCACGAACACGCGGCTCGCCAGGCGCGACCACAGGCATGCTTGGTAGCCTTCTTCGAGCTCGCCCTCAAACGTAGCGCGGCCCTTCAGCCGGCGAACATGCGAAAGCCCGAGGCGTTTAAGCTCATCGGCGAGTGCGGACTCAAAGCCCTCGGGGCAGCTTGCGTAAAATTCCATGGGTGACCTCTCTGGTTGCGTCGCTCCATTATATGATGGATGCGTCGTTTGCCCTTATCCTCGAAAGGAACCCATATGATTGATGCGTGCCCCGAATCCGCTGTGCTCTTTTTTGACGTGGACGGCACGCTAACGTCGTTCGATCCCGACAACATGACCGACAAGGACTTCGGTGCAGTCCATCCGTCGAAGGCCGTTGTCGATGCATTTGGTCGCCTGCGCAATGCGGGTCACCGGGCATTTATCTGCACGGGTCGTCCCTTGTGGCTGATTGCCGATGGCCTGCGCGCGCTGAACCCGGCGGGTGTCGTTGCCATGGCGGGAGCTACGCTCGAGGTCGAGGGCCGCGTGGTACACGAGGACTGCTTTGACGAGGACATTGTTGAGGAGCTTGTACGTCGCGTTGTGGATGCCGGCATCGAGGTTTTTTTCGAGTCCAATGCTGCGACCTTTGCCCTGGAACCAGCGGGTGTTGAGCAGTCGTCTCTGATCGGCACTTCTGTGGTGCACAGCGCCGAGGAAATGCGCGTCGACGGCCGTCTGCGCGTGGGCAAGGTATGCCTCAATGTGCCCAGTTTGGCTCGCGTAGCCAACGATGATGGCTTTATCGAGCGCTATTTTGAGGCCTGCAACACCGGTGGCCAGAATCGCGAGCTGAGCCCCAAGGGCATCAACAAGGGCGTGGGCGTGGCGCGAGCGCTGACGTATCTGGGCCGCGAGGGAAATGCGCGCACCTTTGGCTTTGGCGATTCGGGCAACGACCTGGGCATGCTCGCTGCCGTCGAGACGGCTGTCGCCATGGGCAATGCCATGCCCGAGGTCAAGGCGATTGCCGACTACGTGACCGACGATGTCGCACACGACGGCACCGTCACCGCTATGCGCCACTTTGGGTTGATTTAATAAATGGCCGGGTCGCCTGCAGTGGGGGGGGCGACCCGGCCATTTGAGCTATTTTGCAATATAGAGCTTGGGATGACTGCGGCTGCTCTCGATCGCCGCCGTCATGATGCCCTCGTCGTCTCCGTCAACGATGATGCCATCGAGGTCATCGATCTGCGCGGACTGATAAAAACTGGTCTTGTTGAACTTTCCCTGGTCAACCATCATGTAACCCTGGTTTGAGTTGGTCAGGTACATATGCTTGATCATGGCTGAGAAGTCGTGCTCGACGGTAAAACCGTGGTCGGGGTGGAATCCGTCGGCACTGACAAACGCCTTGTCGGCATGTAGTTTGCTCATGCAGTCGAGCGTTAGTGCGCCCGCGAGATAGAGGTGACCCTTGCGCACAGAGCCGCCCAGCAACACTACCGAAGCATTGGGGAGATTGAAGCTGGCGTAGTTCGCGATTGCAAGATCGCCGGTGATAATGGTGATCTCACGCTTGTCCATGAGGGCCTTAGCGAAGTAAAAGCCTGTGGTGCCGATATCAATTACCAGAACATCGCCATCATCAACAAGAGTTGCTGCGGTTGCGGCGATGGCCTCCTTGGCCTCGACTTGGACATTGATGCGCTCCTCGGGATACGAGATTGCGTTGGAGCGAGAAAGTGATACCGCTCCGCCGCGTACGCGACGCAGCTTGCCTTCGGATTCCAGCGAGACGAGGTCGTGTCGTGCGGTGACTTCCGAAACCGAAAAACGGCGAACGATGTCGGATACCGAGATATTTGGCTTTTCGGCCAGCCAGTTCATAATAAATCGCTGACGCTCGGCCGGTGAAAGGTCTGAAGTAGATGCCATATGCCGCTCCTTTTGAACGAAAGGCAAAAGATGCGCCTTTCGTAATCGAAATATAACGTATCGATATGAAAAGAACAAGGCAAAATCGAATGAATCAAATGGACGGAATGGCATGTCCTGAATGCATATGTAGCAGATAGTTCGCACTTAAATAGCGTATAGAGGGTCTTGTTCTGAAGGTGCCGCCCAAAAGAAGTACGTTCACACCCGATATTCGACCGTTCACGGAAAGTTGACAATTGAGCTTTCGATAGCTTTTGAAATGGTTTATAAAAGAAAACCGAAAAGCTTTTGAAACAAAGGAGAAGGCTTTCGATAGCAATAGTGCTAGATGAGAAAGGACCGAATATGGCGATCAAGGTGTTTGCCGACGGCGCTAACCTCGAAGGCATGCTTGACATGCATGACAATGGCAACGTTCAGGGCTTCACGACCAATCCTTCCCTTATGAAGGCCGGCGGCGTGACCGACTACCGCGCTTTTGCCAAGACGGTTCTTGAGCACATTACCGATGTGTCGGTTTCTTTTGAGGTTTTCGCTGATGACGAGGCTGGTATGGAGGCCGAGGCTCGCGAGATTGCAACCTGGGCAGACAACGTCTATGTTAAGATTCCGGCGCTCAACACCAAGGGTGAGTCCACTGCCGCGCTGGTCAAGCGCCTTTCTTCCGACGGCATCAAGGTGAATGTCACCACTATCTTCACGCCCGAGCAGGTCGACGAGTTCGTCGATGCCGTTTCTGCCGAGACCCCCTCTATTCTGTCCATCTTTGCCGGTCGCATTGCCGATACCGGCGTCGATCCGCTGCCCCTCATGGCGGAGTCCGTAAAGAAGGCTGCCGTTAAGCCTGCTGCCGAGGTTCTCTGGGCGTCTACGCGCGAGGTCCTCAATATCTTCCAGGCGGAGTCCGTTGGATGCCAGATCATTACGGTCCCCAATGCCATTCTTGCCAAGCGCAAGAATTTCGGGAAAGATTTGCTTGAGTACTCGCTTGATACGGTCAAGGGCTTTGCCCGCGACGTTCAGGCGCTTGGTTTCCATATCCTGCCTGAGGAGTAGGGGACGAGCATGTTGACCGATCTTCTTAAACCTGAGCTTGTTGCCTGCCATGTCAAGGCCTCCGATTGGGAGGAAGCGATCAAGGCATGCGGTAAGTTGCTCGTAGACGCTGGCAAATGCGACCAGAGCTATGTTGACGCCATGATTTCATCGGTTCACAAATTCGGCCCCTATATGGTCTTGGAAGAGGGCATCGCCATGCCCCACGCTCAGGCAGATGGCAATGTGAGTGAAGCGGGAATCTGTATCGTCACGCTTGACCCTGCCGTTGCGTTTGGACACGAGGATTTCGATCCGGTTCACGTGCTCGTGGGTATTTGCGCACCCGACCCCAAGGCTCATCTTGGCTGCTTGGCGGAGCTTTCGCAGATGTTTGAGGACGAGGACTGCGTTGCCAAGCTCAGCGCATGCGATACGCCCGAGCAGGTTTTGGAGACCATGCGTTCATTCTTTTAGGCCTTAATGGCACGGCGATGCGTCGCCGCTTTTGGATAGACGGAAAACCGTCACGTGTAGGAGAGGAAGGTTGCCATGCATATCATCACCGTATGCGGAAACGGCATCGGGTCTAGCCTGATGCTCGCTGGCAAAGTCGAGGAGCTTTGCGAGGAGGAGGGCATCAAGGCCGACGTTGAGTCTATGGACCTGAACGGTGCTTCTTCCGCAAATCCGGATCTGTTCATTACCGTTAAGGAGCTCGCTCCCGAGCTCCACGGCAACGTTGTGATCGTTCGCAGCTATGTGAACAAGAAGAAGATCCGCGAAGACGCCCTCGAGGCAATCAAAGCGGCCGCCGCTAACGCCTAAAGCGGCACAAAAAAGGGCGGTTCCCTGTGGAAGAGGGAACCGCGCCCACGTTAGAGAGAAAGGAAGCGCAGATGCAAGCCATCCTTCCCATACTTGAGTTTATCCAATCGATTCTGACTAAGCCAGCGTGGATCATGGGTCTGTTTGCCTTTGTGGGCCTTGTTGCGCTCAAGCGCCCTGCCCACAAGGTGATGACGGGAACCCTGAAGCCCATTCTTGGTTACATCATGCTGTCTGCCGGCGCTGCTGTTGTTCAGGAGAACCTTGCTCCGCTGGGTACCTTCATCGAGACCGGTTTCCACATCACCGGCGTCGTGCCCAACAACGAGGTCGTCGTTTCGATGGCTCAGAGCGTCCTCGGCGTTCAGACCATGATGATCCTGATTCTCGGCTACGTCGTGAACATTATCATTGCCCGTTTTACCAAGTTTAAGTACATCTTCCTGACGGGCCATCACAGCATGTTCATGGCTTGCCTGCTGTCTGCCGTTCTGCAGGCATCTGGCTTCCAGGATGTCCAGCTTGTCATCGTGGGCGGCATGTTCCTGGGCCTCGTGAGCGCTATGCTTCCCGCCGTCGGTCAGCGTTTCACCGAGAAGGTTACCGATGGCGATGAAATCGCCATGGGCCACTTCGGTTCACTCGCCTATTACATCTCCGCTGCAGTCGGTACGCTTTTTGCTAAGGACGCCGAGGAGAACAGCACCGAGAAGATCGAGGTTCCCGAGAAGTTCTCCTTCCTGCGCGACACCACCATCTCCACGGCTCTTACCATGGCCTTCTTCTACCTGGTTACCGCTTTCGCCGCTTACATCGCAGATCCTGCGGTCGTTACCAAGACCGCTGGCGGCGACAATGTAATCGTCTACGCCCTGACCTGTGCCCTGTCCTTCGCCGTCGGTGTCACTATCGTCTACAACGGCGTTCGTATGATCCTTGCCGACCTGGTCCCGGCTTTCCAGGGCATCTCCAACAAGCTGATCCCCGGCGCCATTCCCGCCGTCGACTGCGCCGTCTTCTTCCCCTATGCTCCCACCGCCGTCATCCTCGGCTTTGTTGCCTCCTTCATCGGTGGCGTGGTCGGTATGTTCATCGTGGGCGCTACCCTGGGCATCTTCATCATCCCGGGCATGGTTCCCCACTTCTTCTGCGGTGCTACCGCCGGCATCTACGGCAATGCCACCGGCGGTCGCAAGGGCGCAGCTCTTGGCGCTTTCGTCAACGGCCTGCTCATCACCTTTGCCCCGGCCCTGCTCCTGCCCGTTCTTGACGTCTTTGGCTTCAAGAACACTACGTTCGGCGACTTCGACTTCTCCGTCATTGGTATTACGCTCGGCCGCGCTGCCGAGGCCTTCGGTACCACCGGTGTCTACGCGATTCTCGCAGTCCTTCTGGTCGTCGCCTTCGTCCCCAACTTTATCCACACCAAGGGCGCTGTGATCAACCACGTTGAGGAAGAGTAATCCAGGCATACGTTAAGCCCTAATCGGGCGGAGCTCCGATAACCGGCTCCTACACGGAAGCGGTGACGTCTCAAATGAGGCGTCACCGCTTTTTGCTTTGGAGTGGTTGTGAAAACGCACCGGTGAAGCGCTGTCTCTGCGCCGCGAACGGAATCAACCGCGATGATCAGCAAAAACGTTTTGCCGCTGGGGCGGCGATATAAAAATGGTAAATCTGCAAAACCATTCGCCGAGAAGATAAAAACCCGCAGCTCACGCCTTGATAAACATAGGTAAAGTGTTTAGCAGCTTACCGGCCGTATGCAGGCGAAAGGAATCAGGCAGATGGCAATCAAGGTGTTCGCTGACGGTGCAAACCTCGAGGGCATGCTCGACATGTACGAGAACGGCAACGTTCAGGGTTTCACGACCAACCCGTCCCTTATGAAGAAGGGCGGCGTGACGGACTACCGCGCGTTTGCCAAGGGGGTTCTGGCCCGCATCACCGATGCGTCCGTCTCGTTTGAGGTTTTTGCCGACGACGTCGAGACCATGGAGGTCGAGGCCCGCGAGATCGCTACCTGGGCCGACAACGTCTACGTCAAGATTCCGTGCGTGACCACCAAGGGCGAGTCCACCGCCGAGCTGGTCCGCAAGCTTTCGGCCGACGGCATCAAGGTCAATGTCACTACCATCTTTACGCCTAAGCAGGTCGATGAGATGGTCGAGGCCGTTGACGCCGAGACGCCGTCCATCATCTCGCTCTTTGCCGGCCGCATCGCCGACACCGGCGTCGATCCCATTCCGTTTATGACGGAGTCGGTCAAGAAGGCCGCCGCCAAGCCCAACTGTGAGGTCCTGTGGGCGTCCACGCGCGAGCTCATCAACATTTACCAGGCCGAGGCCTGCGGCTGCCAGATCATCACGGTGCCCAACAGCATCCTGGCCAAGCGCAAGAACATCGGCCGCGACCCGTACGAGGTCTCGCTCGATACCGTGCGCGGTTTCGCTAAGGACATCGCCGCTTTAGGCTTCCATATTCTGCCGTAACGCGAACACTGGCTGCGCCGAGGGTTGTTCGCCCCGGCCTTTCCTTTCCCTATCGCTCACGCGCTTCGCGAGGCTCGCGCTAGGCAAAGGAAAGGCCGGGGCTGCCGACACGAACTTACCAGTAGGTTGGCAATCGGCTTCCATATCCTGCCGTGGACAAAGGTACCCCCACCTGCGCCGTGCAAAATTGAGAGTATTCAGCAAGGTAAAGGTCTTTACCAGTTAACTGAAGCACGGAACAGCCCCCGTTTTGGCTCTGACGACGCTAAAACGGGGGCTGTTCCGTGTTTTTTCGTCTCTGAGGGGCATCTGGAACGGCGGAATTTGCAGAATACTCGCGATTTTGCACGTCGCGAGAGGGGGTACCCTTGCTTTGGCGGTTTACTTCCCCTGCACCATGGTGAGCGAGATCTTCTTGCGGTCGCGATCGACCTTCTCGACCCACACCTTTACCGTGTCGCCGACGCGCACGACATCACTCGGGTGCTTGACGAAGCGGTTGGCCAGCTTGGAGATGTGCACGAGGCCGTCCTGGTGCACGCCCACGTCGACGAAGGCACCAAAGTCCACAACGTTGCGCACCGTGCCCTTGAGTTCCGTGCCGGGCTCCAGGTCGTCGATGGAAAGTGCCGAGCGGCTAAAGACCACCTCGGGCGCGTCGTCGCGCGGGTCGCGACCGGGCTTCTTGAGCTCGTTAACGATGTCGATGAGCGTCAGGGTGCCGCAGTCCAGGTCGCTTGCCAGCGTCGAGATGCTGCCCAGACGGCGCTCGATGTCGGGCACGCCGCCGCGGCTGAGCTCGCTTGCTTTAACGCCGGCGCGTTCCAAGACGGACGTGGCCACTTCGTAGCTCTCGGGGTGGACGCTTGTCGCGTCGAGCGGGTTCTTGCCACCGCTGATGCGCAGGAAGCCCGCGGCGTTGAGATATGCCTTGGGTCCCAGCTTAGGGACCTTCTTGAGTTGGCGGCGATCGGTAAAGGCTCCGTTTTCCTCGCGGTAGGCCACGATGTTCTTGGCCACGCTCGGCGTGATGCCCGATACGTATCCCAGCAGACTTGCGCTCGCGGTGTTTACGTCGACGCCCACGCGGTTGACGACGTCTTCCACCACGTGGCCCAGGGTGCGCGAAAGCTCGGCCTGGTCAAGGTCGTGCTGGTACTGGCCAACGCCGATGGACTGGGGCGGAATCTTGACGAGCTCTGCCAGCGGGTCTTGCAGACGGCGGCCCAAGCTCATGGCGCCACGCACGGTGACATCCAGGTCGGGATACTCCTGGCTGG
>URYT01000089.1 GCA_900552185.1 uncultured Collinsella sp.
CCGCCGCTGGCGGCACATACGCCCCCACCAATGAAATGCCGCTCGCCGGGGCGTCGTAAAACGATTCCCCGGCGAGCGGCCGATTAATATTGTCTATCTCAAAACGTCGTTACTTTTTGTCAAAACGACCATAGAGCGCAAACGAGAGCGTCGCGGAAATAACCCAAGTCAAAGCGATGCAGGCGACAATCATGATCAGGTTCATGGGATTGCCGCTTGGATCGGCATAAACGGGCAACGAGGTAATGCCAGGCATAACAAAGCCGAAGCACTTAGCGCCCAGAACAACGGTGAGCGCGCCGCCAATGCCATCCGCGATCATCGCAGCGATAAGCGGAGTCCTGTTAGGAACCTGAACGGTGAACAAGGCAGGCTCAGAAATTCCCATAAATGCCGAGAAGGCGCACGTCATCGCAGCGGACTTGAGCTTTTCATCGGTCATGCGCAGGGCCGCACCAAAAGACGCACCGCTTTCGGCGAGGTTATGGCAGAAAGAGATCGGGAGCAGATAGTCATACCCCAGCGTTGCGATATTGGAAATCTGGATGGGGCTCGTTGACTGGTGCATGCCGAAGAGCACGATAAGCGGCATAAAGAAGCCCAGCAGAAAACCGGCAACGGGGCCTAACGTCGAGAATAGCCAAACGATACCGTTGGCAAGACCAAGACCGCACCAGGCACCAATCGGAGCGAGCACAAACAGGTTGACGGGAATCACGATAGCAAGGGAGAGCGCCGGAACGACAACGAGCTTAAAAAGATCCGGCACGACTTTGTCGATTGCGCGATATACAAAAGACAAGCCAATGACGCCAAAGATAACCGGGAACACGGAATCGGCGTAGCTAAAAATCGGCACCGCAAAACCGAACAGCGCAAGGGGCGTCTCGCCCGTACCGACAGCGTTGACAATGGTCGGGTACATCAGCGATCCGGCAACACAAAGCGCAAGCGAACGGTTGACCCGGAACTTATCAGCTGTAGACATTGCCAGCAAAAACGGCAAGAAGTAGAACGGGATATCCGAAATCATATTGAATATCGCAAAGTCGCCGGCACCCGTGTCGATTCCAAAAGCCGCGATAGCAGCCAGGATGCCCTTTACGATGCCTCCCGCCACCAGTGCGGGAATGATAGCGGAGAAGATGCCGGTGATGATATCGAATACGCGAGCCGAACCTTTTTGGAGCTCAGGCTGCTCGGCGTCGGCGGAGACCTCGCCACCCATCCTGTCACCTAGCATGGGCTCCAATTCGTCATATACCGACCCCACGCTGGCGCCGATGATAACCTGCCACTGCCCGTCTTTAACCTGCGCGCCCAAGGCGCCGTCAAGCGTCTTAAGGGCCTCCAGATCTGCCTTGCTATCGTCCTTCAGGTTGAATCTGAGCCTTGTAATGCAGTGCGTTGCCATAACAACGTTATCGGCGCCGCCCACGAGCTCGAGGACACGAGCGGCCAGTTCCTTCTTGTCTGCCACGACAATCACTCCTACCCAAGATCCTCGCCATTAGTGGCGATACATTTCTGATACCAATAGAAAGAGTCTTTACGCGAGCGCTCCGCAGTGCCGTTGCCGCAATTATCCAGATCGACATAGATAAGCCCGTAGCGCTTGTCCATCGTAAGAGGACCGCAGGCAACAAGGTCAATGAATCCCCAGATCATGTATCCGCGCACGTCAACGCCATCGATCACTGCTTCCTTAAGGCACTTTATGTGCTGGCGCAAATAATCGATTCGATACTCGTCGTGGATGCTGCCATCCTCCTCGACTACATCAGATGTACCGAGGCCGTTCTCGGCGATATACAGGGGCAGCCCATAGCGGTCATACATCTGGTTAAGGGTAACCCTCAGGCCAATGGGATCGAGCTGCCAGCCCCACTCACTCGTCTCGAGATAAGGGTTCTTGTTTGCCATGACCAGATTTCCCGCAGTCTTCTCCCATCCCTGATCGCAGGTGGATACCTGGGAAAAGTAGTACGAGAAGGCCAGGAAGTCGACCGTGTTGCGAGCGATGAGCTCTTCATCGCCCGGCTCCATTTGAATCTCGATATCGCACGCGTCGAAATAGCGATTCATATAAGCGGGGTATTTTCCACGAGCCATCACGTCCGTATAGAACCAGTTGGAATACTGGTCGTCGTGAATAGCCTGCATGTTATCTTCGGGACGGCAGGTGGCGGGATACGTACAGAATCGAGCGATCATGCCGCCAACGGGAGTATCGGGCGAAAGACGATGGACAATCTCGACGGCACGCGCATTGGCAACGAACTCGTGGTGCAGGCACTGGAAGATGGCTCGATCGAAGTTCTCCCCCTCTTCGTCTTTGACCAGACAGACCCCGTCCCAAGGCGAAAAACGCGCTGCATTGAACTCGTTAAAAGGCAGCCAGAAATCGACCAGATCGCCCAATTCCGTAACGATTGTCTCGACATAGCGGGCGAAGAAATCAATCGTCTTGCGATTCTTCCATCCCCCATATGTGGTGACAAGATTTACCGGGATGTCATAGTGGAGCATGGTGACGAAGGTTTTAATGCCGTGCTTTTTGCACTCACCCAGCATGCTTCGATACCACTCGATGCCTTCGCGGTTAGGCTCAAGATCATCTCCGTTAGGATAGATTCGGCTCCAGCAAATAGAGGTGCGGAACAGCTTGAGGCCCATCTCCGCAAAAAGCGCGATGTCCTCACGGTAGTGATGATAGAAGTCGTTACCGCGCCTAAACGGGTAGAACTCAACACCATCATCTGCGAGAGCGTTCATTAGTTCGTCATGGCAGAAGGGGTTGTTTTGATGCTTGTCCTCAATCTGGTCATGAGTCCAGGTACCATCCAGCCATCGACAATCCTGCGTCGACTTTCCCTTTCCGCCCTCATTCCAGGCACCATCGGCCTGCGAGCACGATATGGCTCCGCCCCATAAAAAGTCGGAGTCAAACCCATGTTTTAACTTACTCATTTGCCCTCCTTGATCGGATGCTCCAGCGGATAACCCAATACTAGGAAGAACAAGATGCATAAGATATCGCACAGAAAGCGTGGGTTTATAACATTTTTTTAGCTATAATACCGTTTAAGGCATCGATTCTACCGTTCACCCCTGGAGCACCCCATGGATTCGAATCTCAAACAGCTGCTCTATACGCATACCGAGACCGAAGAGTGGCATCGCACACATCCGGGAGAGCTCAGCCCGCGATATAACAGGGTGGAAACCACAACCATTAACGGCGAAGAGGTCTATCTGTTTGATTGGAAAGAAACTCTCGACGAAAACCCCGTGGGTCTTATCAAGGAGTCGCGCTTTACCGATATTCCTCCTCATATCAATCGGGATATGGAGCTTAACTACGTGTACGACGGCGTCTGCACGTTTATCGTCAACGGACGGCGACTACTCCTTAAAAAGGGCGACGTGCTCATTTGCAACACCGGCGTAGTCAGAAGCGTTCCATACGTTAAGGGCGAGCATGATATCGTCATTTCGATCGTCTTCAAAAAAGAAATGTTCGATTCGTTGTTCCTGAGCCAGCTACCCGGCGCGTCACCATTAACGAATCTTCTATTTGATTTTGTGTCCAAAAACCGCGAGGCCCGAAAATATCTCATTCTTCCAGAGGAATACGCCCGACATGCGCGACGCCTCATCGAGATGCTCTTTATCGAATATCACTTTAAAGATGCCTATTCCAATGAACTCATGAGGCACCTCGCCGTCAGCCTATTCCTTGTTCTCATTCGAGGACTGTACCGACGCTCCGCAACTGATAACCAGGCGATCATGTCGGACGAACGCATCGTGTCGATTCTGAATCATATTGAGCGAAGCTACGGCGACTGCACACTCGAAAGCATTGCGAGCGATACGGGTTATAGCACCAGCTATCTCAGCAGCTTGATCAAGCAAAAAACCGGCAAAACGTTTTCGCAAATCAAGCTCAACCAGCAGCTCACAGAGGCGGCATATCTTCTCAATAACACCGAGCGCAGCGTGCAGTATGTAGCCCGAAAAGTCGGCATCTCCAACATGTCATTCTTTTACTCAAAATTTAAAGAAGCATTCGGCGAAACGCCAGGTGTGTTCAGGACGCATCGGTCTAATTAAAGGCGTTATTACTCAGACCGATCAGCTTCGCGCGACACGGGAATGCACAATCGAAGCAGCGAGCGCATCGCCTCTACCAACACAAAGCCGGCGATGCCAACCGTGACCACAAGGTCGAGCGGTGTGCTCACAAACCACAGCAGCCCCATGAGATACGACCCGGCATTAAAGGCAAAGTGCAGCAGGATCGTGTAGCGGAGCTTTCCGGTCGTCACGAACACCCAACCAAAAATGAGGCCGGCAGCGCCCGCGTAGCAGCCCTGCACCCAGTTCATGTGCATAAAGCCGAAGACCGCCGCCTGCAGCACGATTGCCGCGGCGACTCCCCAGGTACTCGGGGCCGCCCAGGGCACTATGGCGCCGTCCTGCGCGTTCGCGCGGCGCCGGCGCTTCCAGAGCGAACGGCACTGTGGATTAAACGCACGCAGCGAAAACTCAAAGATGATGCCGCGCACCAGGAGCTCTTCGCAAAACGGAGCGCCGAGCACTGTGGTCAAGACCGCAAGAAGGCTGGTATCGCCCATGCCCGTCTCCTCGACGAGATCGCTATAGTCTGCCGCGACCTCGGGCAGCAGCGACAGCACGCCGTCGCATAGGTAGCTAATGACCACCTGCATGGATAGGCCGATCACGACAACGCAGGCAATGCGCTTCCATGCCGCGCTTGCTCCCCCACCGAGCGGGCGCTCGCCTTGCCGGCGCGCCATGAAGGAGCGGGGCCACAGATAACGCCACCACAGCAGCGCCATCAAAAATGACGCCGTCTGAGCGGCAGCCTGGAACCATTGGATATCGAGATTGTCGATCGGGAAACCCGTCAGCGCCGACACGGCATCGAGAGCTGAAAACAGAACCACGCTCAGGGCTATATCGGCAGCAACAGCACCAAAACAGGCAAGCGCCCAAATCATCGCATTGAGCATGCCAACCTCCTCAAAACCGTTCCCTAGTTCTACCACAACTCGGCAGAGAGCTGATCCCATGGGGACGGAGGAAAACGGATCACTTATTGATGAGAATCAGGCGCAGTGCCAAAGGCCCCGTTGGGCGAGATGTCGAACGGAAAGGTGCCGCAGCGATTGAAGGCGGCGATGAACATGCGGATGGCGTTGGACGGCGTGGTACCTACGAGTTGGGTTGCCGCCGCGAAGGCCGCCTTTTCCTCGGGCAAGACCTTCGCGACAACCGGGGTCATGTGTTCTGCCATGGCGCTTCCTTTTTGAAACGACGGTGGTGCGGATGGATGCGGGCCACGCGGCTGGGCGACGGGCTGTGAAGGCAACCCGATTGGCCCGCATCCGGAGTTTGTTTCTGCGGCGTTGGTATTACTTGGTATTACTTGGTATTCTTAAGTATTACCCCGTAGATAGAATACCACACCAGACCCCGTGGGGACGGAGGAAAATGGATCATTTTGTTGCTGAGTTAGTTTTTAGAGCGTGATGATATCCGAGATATCGAGGGCCTGAGCGTCGGCGGCATCGTGCGTGGCAAGCAGGAGCATGCGGCCGTCGAGCAGGTCGAGCACAGCTTCGGCGCATGCGTCGCGCGCAGCGGTATCTAAACCGGTAAAGGGCTCATCCAGAATGACGGCGCCGCCCGGGCGCAGCAGGGCGCGGGCGATCTCGACGCGACGGCGCTGCCCGCCCGAAAGCTTGGCCACGCGAGCATGCACATCGATTCCCGGCACCAGCAGGCGCAGCAATGCCGCGGCGCTCGAAGCATCCACACGCGCATCGGCGCACACCAGCACGTTATCCAGCGCCGAGGCGGACTCGGCCAAGCGTGCATCCTGAAACACCATCGAGCACGGCGCGCACTCCCCCGCTGTCAACGAAAGCAGTGTCGACTTGCCCACACCCGAGGCCCCCATCACACAGGTGCGCCCACCCGCAGGCACGTTGAGCACCAGACCGTCCAGCGCCGGCGCCCAGGGCGCACGATCGCCCACGGCAAGCGCAAGCTCCGCTGCAGTGCCATCGCTCGCAGCCCCCGCACGCCCGCGCAGTCCATGCCCATGCGCCCGCACGGCCGCGTGCCACGCCACGGGTCCCGAAACCCGCAGCAGCCACACCAGCACGCGCTCGCACGCCCACGAGGCGGCAACGACCAGCACGGTCCACGCCAGCAAATCAGCCGTCTCAATCAAAAGCTTTGCCTGATAGATGCGCTCACCCACGGTGCCCACCGCCATGCCGATCAGCTCGGCTGCCACGCCGGCCTTCCAGCTCATGCCGATCACGGCGCGGGCGCACGAAAGCACAAACGGCAGGACTTCGCGCCAGGTATGGGCGCAAAACAGGCGCCAGCCGCGCACGCCATGCAGACGGAACATCTGCTCCAGCGGTTTATTCACCTGTGCCAAGCCCTCGGCCAGCGAAAAATACACGCCCGGCAGCGCCATCAAAAAGACCGCGGCGATGCTCACGCGCGCCGATCCCAGCCAAATGAGCAGCAGGACCACCACGCAGGCAACCGGCGTCGCCTTGACAAACGACAGCGCCGGCGCCACCAGGCGGGCAAACGCACGCGAACGTGACGAAATCCCGGCCAGCACGCCACCACACACCGCGGCAAGCGCCAGCCCGAGCCCGCCAAAATCGCCCAGGTACCGCCATCGCACACCAGGCGCAGCAGCGCCAAGGCAACAGCACCCGGCCCCGGCAAGATCAGTGGCTGCGCCACCAGCGCCGCCGCGAAGACCCACACGGCAAGCCAAAAGGCGGCGACGGCACCTGCTGCCGCCACCGCCTTCATACGCTCTGTCATTTGTCGAGCAAACACACGCACGGGCTACTCCATGTAGTAGAAATCGTCAGCCGGAAGTTTACCACCCACGGCGCTCGCGTCCGCGTCGGCCAGCACCTGCAGATACCCACTAAGTGCCGCCTTCATATCCTTGCCCGTCTGGCACACAAGCATGCACCCGGGAATCGCCTTCTCGGCAATCTTGGCGTTGTCCACGATGCCAGCATCGACCACGGCCTGCGCCCAGTCTGCCGGCGCCGCATTGACGGCCTTAACGCTCGCCGCATAGCAGTTCAAGAACTCCGCCACGGCCTCGAGATGTTCCTCGGCAAACGCGCGGCGCACCACGGTCACACCCGTCAGCAGGCGCGAACCCGTGTCGCCCGCCAGCTCATCCCACACATCGGTCAGACTCACCGGCGCCGACAGCTTGCCTTCGCTCTTTGCGATGGCAGCGGTCTTGAACGGCTCGGGCAGCACGCCCACGGCAGACGGATCGGCAAGCAGCACCGAGAGCACCTCGGTGGGCTCGCTCTTAAACTCAAGCGCCACCTGGCCGGTCAGGCCCGCGCGCTCCAACAGGTAGTTCATGACGTACTCCGGCGTGGTGCCCTTGCCCGTCATATAGACGGTATGGCCCGCCAGATCGCCAAACGAGGCCACATTCGCGTCGCCCGTCACAACGTTCAGCACGCCCAGCGTGTTGATGTCGATGACCTGCACCGCGCCCTCGGTCTTGTTGTA
>URYT01000090.1 GCA_900552185.1 uncultured Collinsella sp.
CGCAGGAAGCTTGGATACGCCTAGGCGCGGTCCAAGAAATCGTCCGCACCCCCATGCCGTTGCGTTCCGGGCCTCGTCGCTTTGAGAAGTATCTAACGGTCTCGTTGCCGTGGCACCTAGTCAAACAGGCTCGGCATGTCGTTTTCCTTCATGAGGGCACCGGCAGAAGGCAGGCTCTGTGCGGTGAACTTCTCGGCCGAGACGCCGGCGCCAAGAATCTCCTCGGTTGTGCCGACGGTGGTGACCGAGCGGCCCTTCTTGGCCGTAAAGGCTTGGACGCCCTGCGTGTTGGTTGTCGTCTTGGTCTTGAGTAGCGACGTGTTGAAGTTCATCAAGCGATAGTCGCTCGAGACCAGCGCGATGTCGCGATCTTCCTTGAGCACCTGTGCATACAGCAGTTTGCTGCCGCCGTAGATGGCGTTCTTGAGGCGCTTGCGGTTGGTCTTGGTGACGTATCCAGAAAGCGCGACGCGCACCACGCGGCCGTTCTCAAAGACGAACAGCACGTCGGCCTTGTAGTCCTCGGGGTCGATGACCCAGATGACGCTCTCGTCGGGTTCCATCTCGAGGTCGGTGGGCAGATACGAGCCCAGCTGGGCCGACTTGGTGTCCTCAAACGCCGCAACCTTGCACTTGTATACCTGGCTCTTGTTGGTAAAGACCAGCAGCTCGTGGGTGTTGGAGGACGGAAACTCGATAAAGGGTTTGTCGCCGTCTTTGTACTTGAGCGTAGTGGCCTTTTTGAGCACGCGGTCCGTCATCTTCTTAAGGTAGCCATCGCGCGAAAGCATGATGGTAACCGGGTACTCCTCGACCTCGGGCTCCAAGCTTACCTCGATAACCTCGTGGGGCTCGATCCTGCCCGTGCGGCGCGGCATCACGTACTTCTTGTTGACCGCGGCCAGCTCGTCGCTGATGACCTTCTTGATGTTCTCCTCGCTGGAGAGGATCTCCTCAAGCTCGGCAATCTCGCCCTCAAGCTTTGCAATGTCCTTGGTGCGGTTGAGGATGTACTCCTCGTTGATGTTGCGGAGCTTGAGCTCGGCAACAAACTCGGCCTGGGTCTCGTCGATGTCGAAGCCGCGCATAAGGTTGGGCACGACCTCGGCCTCGAGCTTGGTGCCACGGATGATGGCGATCGCCTTGTCGATGTCGAGCAGGATCGCCTCGAGGCCGTGCAGCAGGTGCAGGCGCTCGGACTTTTTTCCCAGGTCAAAGTTAATGCGGCGACGCGTGGACTCAATACGCCACTTGACCCACTCGTGCAGGATCTGACGCACGCCCATAACGCGAGGGTAACCATCGACCAACACGTTGAAGTTGCACGAGAACGAATCCTGCAGCGTGGTCAAGCGATAGAGCTTGGCCATGAGCTTGTCGGGGTCGACGCCGCGCTTAAGGTCGATGGCGATGCGCAAGCCCGAGAGGTCGGTTTCGTCGCGGATGTCGGCGATCTCCTTGACCTTGCCCTCCTTGGAGAGCTTGACGATGCGCTCGATGATGACATCGGTCTTAGTGGTGTAGGGAATCTCGTAGACCTCGATGATGCGCTCTTCGGGAATCCAGCGCCAGCGGGAGCGGATCTGGAAGCTGCCAAGGCCGGTCTCGATAATCTTTTCCATCTCCTCGCGGCGGTAGATGATCTCGCCGCCGGTCGAGAAGTCGGGCATGGGCATGTATTCGAGCAGGTCGCAGTCGGGGTCCTGCAGGTAGTGCATTGTGGCAGTGCAGACCTCGTTGAGGTTGAAGCCGCAGATGTCGGACGCCATGGCGACACCGATGCCCTTGTTGGCTGAGACGAGGATATTGGGGAACGTGGTGGGCAGCAGGCGTGGCTCCTTCATGGCGCCGTCGTAGCTGTCGACGAAGTCGACCGGGTCCTTGTCGATGTCCTTGAAGATCTCGGCGCTGATGGGGGAGAGCTTGGCCTCGGTGTAACGCGAGGCGGCGTAGCTCAGGTCGCCCGAATAGTACTTGCCAAAGTTGCCCTTCGACTCCACGAAGGGCGCAAGCAGCGCTTCGTTGCCCGTCGCCAGGCGGACCATCGTCTCGTAGATGGCGGCGTCGCCGTGCGGGTTGAGCTTCATGGTCTGGCCCACGATGTTGGCGCTCTTCTGGCGCTCGCCCTTGAGCAGACCCATCTTGTACATGGTGTAGAGCAGCTTGCGGTGCGACGGCTTAAAGCCGTCAATCTCGGGGAACGCACGCGAGACGTTGACGCTCATGGCATAGGGCATGTAGTTGACTTCGAGCGTCTGCGTGATCGGCTGGTCGGTGACCTCGGAGTGCAGGCCGATAACGTTCTCGGCGTTGACCTGCTTTTTCTTTGGCTGGTTCTTCGTCTTCTTCTTTGCCACGATTTCCTCTTGAACTTCTTATGGGCCGTCGTTATCGATTTGCTGCTACTGCAGGTCCAGCTGGTCCAGGTATTCCTTGCCGTGCTCGGAGATATGGCGCTTGCGGCCCGCCTCGTCGTTGCCCAGCAACAGATTGAACATGGTCTCCATCTTGGTGACGTCCTCGGGCTCCACCTTGATCAGGCGACGCGTCTCGGGGTTCATGGTGGTGAGCCACATCATGTCCGGGTCGTTCTCACCAAGACCCTTGGAGCGGTTGATGGAGCACTTTTGGTCGCCAATCTCCTTGAGGATGCCGTTCTTCTCGAGCTCGGTGTAGGCAAAGTAGGTCTTCTCTTTGCAGTTGATCTCGTAGAGCGGCGACTCGGCGATATACACGTAACCTTCGTCGATAAGCGTGGGCACCAGGCGGTAAAGCATGGTGAGCACGAGCGTGCGGATGTGGTAACCGTCGACGTCGGCGTCCGTACAGATGATGACCTTGTTCCAGTTGAGGTTGTCCAGGTCAAAGGCACCAAGGTTTTTGATGCGCTTGTCCTTGATCTCCACGCCGCAGCCCAGCACGCGCATGAGGTCCATGATGATGTCGGACTTAAAGATGCGTGGATAGTCCTCCTTTAGGCAGTTGAGGATTTTGCCACGGACGGGCATAACGCCCTGGAACTCGGCATCGCGCGAGGTACGAATGGCGCCTGCTGCCGAGTCGCCCTCTACGATGTAGATCTCGCGGCGGCTCTTGTCCTTGGAGCGGCAGTCGATGAACTTCTGCACGCGGTTGGCCATGTCGGTCTTCTGCTGCAGGTTGGTCTTGATGCTCTGACGCGTCTTCTCGGCGTTCTCGCGCGAACGCTTGTTGATGAGCACTTGCTCCATGATCTTGTTGGCGGCGTCTTTGTTCTCGATCAAGTAGGTCGAGAGTCGCTCCTTAAAGAAGGCCGTCATAGCCTGCTGGATAAAGCGGTTGTTGATGGCCTTCTTAGTCTGGTTCTCATAGGACGTCTGGGTGGAGAAGCAGTTGGTCACCAGCACCAGACAGTCCTGGACGTCCTGCCACTTAATGCCGCTCTCGTTTTTGTTGTACTTGCCCTGTTGCTTAATGTAAGCATCGATGGCACTGGTCAGAGCGCTGCGGGCGGCCTTCTCGGGCGAGCCGCCATTCTCGAGCCACGATGAGTTGTGGTAGTACTCCTGCATCATGAAGGTGCGCGAGAAGCACATGCACGCGGTAATCTTCACGTTGTAGTCGGGCAGGTCCTCGCGGTCGCGACCGCGACGGTCGGCCTCGATAAAGAAGGGCTCGGTGAGGTAGTCGGTACCGACCTTCTCGAGCACGTAGTCCTCGATGCCCTTGGGATAGCAAAAATCCTCTTCGGTAAACTCGCCATCGTCGCCCTCAATGCGCAGGCGGAAGGTCACGTTGGCGTTGACCACGGCCTGGCGGCGCATGGTCTCGCGATACCAGTCGTGTGGAATGCTGATCGAGGTAAAGACCTCAAGATCGGGGCGCCACTTGATGGTGGTGCCGGTGCGGTTCTCGTCGCTGGGCTCAATCTCGAGTGCCTTCTTTTTGGCACCGACGACCTTACCCTTCTTAAAGTGCAGGGAGTACTTGTTACCGTCACGCCAGACGGTAACGTCCATGTATTCAGAGGCGTACTGAGTCGCGCAGGAGCCCAGGCCGTTGGTACCGAGCGAGAAGTCGTAGTCGCCGCCCTGGTTGTTGTTGTATTTGCCACCTGCGTAGAGCTCGCAAAAGACGAGCTCCCAGTTAAAGCGCTTCTCGGAGGGGTTCCAGTCGAGCGGGCAGCCGCGGCCGTTGTCCTCTACCTGAATGGAGCCATCGCGAAAGGCGGTAAGGGTGATGAGCTTGCCGTAGCCCTGGCGCGCCTCGTCAACGGCGTTGGACAGGATCTCGAAGGCGGCATGCGCGCAGCCGTCGAGTCCGTCCGAGCCAAAGATGACGGCGGGGCGCAGGCGTACGCGCTCCTCGTCCTTGAGCTGGCGGATACTGTCGTTACCATAGTTTGCGGTGTTTTTTGCCATACTCGCTCTCTCGGTGCTCCTTTGCTGCGTTTAAGTCATATAGATAGTCAAGGTAGCATAGCCCAGCCCACAGACGATTCCACCCAACACGAAATCCATCGAACAATCGTTCGATTAGATAATGAATGCTTGGAATGCGGGAGGGACCTGTCCTGTCCTATTCAAACATCTGCGGCAGGTCGATGAAGACGGTTCGATCGCTTTCGCCAGCTTCGAAGCCCGAACGGGAGAAGAATCCATAGCGATGGCACTTGAGTCCCGTTGCCTCGACTTGGGCGATTTCCTCGTCGACCATTTTTTGCGTGATGGGGGATTTGCGGAACTTTGCTTCGTAGAATGCGTAGCCCTCGGGGTCTTGCGTTACCACATCGAATTCGCCGCTCGTTTTGTTTGCGGGGTCGTCGTACCAGTACTTGCCTATGGCGTCGAAAGCCGGTTCGATCTTGCCGGTCCTGTTCTGCCGCACGAGGTATTGACGGCAGATCTCCTCGAACATATGAGGAACGTAGTTTTCCTCGAAGTCTTGGAAGACGTGACGATCATAGAAGACTTCCGAGTCGAGCAGCTGACGCGCTGAGGCATTGCGGAAAACATAGCGATAGTAAAAGAGCGAAAGCGGATCCACTACAAAGTAGCCAGACTTGCGCTTGTTCGTAGGGTCGTTGATGGGTGCACGCTTTTGGACGATTTCGAGTGACATGAGCTTGTCGAGCACGTCTGCCATGGCCGGACCGCTCGAGACGTGCGACTGTGCCAGCACGTCCCCCCAACGGGAGTAGCCTTGTGCGAGAGCCCCGAAAACTTCGTTGGCGTTGGTCATCTTCGAGATCTCGGCGTTGAGATAGGACGGCACCTCGCTTTCTAAGCGGGCGCCAGGTTCCGTGACGAGCTCGATGATGTTGTCGCGTACGCTTTGGGATTGATCGATGAGGCGATTGTAAAAGGGGATACCGCCAAAAACGCTATAGAGCCGCACCTTGTCCTCGGGCGAGAACGCGGGATAGAACTTCGCAGCGTCAAAGTAATCCATGGGCTTAAGCTCAAGCGCGAGATCAATTCGCCCGTAGAGGGGGCTTTCATGCTCGATGAGGGATTTCATAATCTCAACGTAGGAGCCGCACAGGACAATGTTTAAACGTGAGTCTTCCCTGTGGGCGTCGATTGAGGTCTGAAGAATGCTGTCTAGGCCTTTAACCGCATCTCTCAAGTAGGGGTATTCGTCGAGAACGAGGGTAATGTTCTTGTCTTTAGCTTGGGCAAACAGAAATTCGATGAGCTCGCGGATGCCTGTGAAGGCGAGCGGAGGAAAGCTCAGCGCTTCAGCAACAAGGACGGACAGACTCTCGAGGTTGTCTGCCTCGGAGGTTTGGCGGCACTCGTAATAGACCGTTGCGACGTCCGACAAATCGGTTAGCGCCTGCTTGATGAGCTCACTTTTTCCGACGCGACGCCTGCCGTAAATGAGAACATTGCGCTGCTCGGGTGCTTTGAGCGTTTTCTTAATACGGGCGAGCTCACGCTCCCTGCCAATAAATTCCACTTACTCGGTTCCTTCCGACTCGGTTTTGTCCGAGTTAATTGTATCGCATGGATCAGTTTATGCTCGAGTTTACTCGGACAAAACCGAGTCGGTTCTGCCCGAGTAAATTTGAAGGCGGCCGAATGCGTCTTGCTGCGTTTGCGGTTGGATACGTTGTCGAAAACGTGTCGTGCGGATTGTTGGATCGAATCGAACATTGGGACAGACGTCTCGTTTTATGGGCCGGGGGCGTGCATGTGCGAGTTCTTTTGGCCCATAAGGAACGCTGGTGGGTCGTTATTTGGGCCACGGGTCACTTCGCCGGCGCCGTGTTTCGTCATACGCTCATAGTGGAAGCCGATGCCACGGGACGACGAAGGCCTTGGGTAACGGATGAGGTGCAAGCGAAAGGAGCGGTGAGGATGATGAAGCCCATGACGAAGAAGCTGCTGTTAGGAATTCCCACCGTGACGCTTTCGGCCGTGCTGGCGTGTACGGTGGCCGGCTGTGGCGGTAGTGCTCCGAGCGGCTCGGCTGGCAGTTCGGGCGGCAGCGCGCCTGTGCAGGAAAAGCCCAAAGCCTATGATTCGCAGACGGTCGAGGTGGCAGGCATTACCTATGAGTCGGTGGCTCACGGTACGTTCTATCGCGGCGATGCCAAGCTGCAGGACGGCTTTTACCTGCACATCAAGATCACCAACAACAACACAAAGAACAGGACGTTCAGTTCCTTTAACGTGCATGCTGCCCAGGGCGATCTTGAGGCAGGCGACCCGTTGTTTACTTCCGGCAAGGCGGCCGTGCTCGACTACATTGCAAGCGAGGCCCCCGATGAGCTGCACGAGGGCATCGACCTTTCCGAGAGGCCAGATATCGGCTCGGGCGAGACCGTTGAGTACGTGTATTTCTGGGCGCCCAAGACGGCGTACTACGGGCCTATCACTGTCGAGTTCGTAGACGCTTATGCCCCCGCTAAGAACCACGAGGCCATGCACTTTGACACCACGGGATGCGAGACCAAGGAGTTCAAGGCGGCCGGCGGCGTGGCCGATTCTGGCGAGAAGGCAGATTTAACGGGCATCGACTGCGCATCGTACAGCATCGAGGCCGCCGATGGGTACACGCTGGATTCGTCCGACGAAGAGCGTGAAAAGGCAAACTTCTTCCATGACGAGACTGGAGGACGCCTGAACATCAGCATCTTCCCGCGCTCGCCGGAGGAAGAGGTTGCAAGCCTAGAGCAGGTCTACGAAGGCAAGGAGACAACAACCGACCAGGTCGAGTACAACGGCATAACGTGGCTGCGCTTTACCGGTCCCGACAACGGCCATACACTGTTTGCGACGGCTCCCGCAACGGGTGAAACCGTCCGCGTGTCGATTGGCTGGAAGATCGATTGGGACGCCGCCGTGCCCATGATGGAGGCTCTGAAGCTCAAGTAACAGGCTGCGATTCCCACGTCAGGCGACTCAGGGCTGGCTCCGAGTTATCGGGGCCAGCCCCTTTTGGTGTTCGATGAGCCGAGTCGGCGTCTCTCACAAAAGTAACTAGGAGCTAGCGAGGCCTATCCGAATTGACCTCCTTGGCGGTGTCTTTTTCGAGCGCCGTGCGGCGGGCGCTGTAGGCGACGAGGCCGG
>URYT01000091.1 GCA_900552185.1 uncultured Collinsella sp.
GGGCCGGCGTCGTGATCTCGCACGTCGCGAGCGGGCGCTCCTGCGCCGCGGCCGAATCCTCGGCAAACAGGCCAAAGCGAATGAACGTGTTGCCCACGTCGACCGTCAATATATATGCGCACCCATTAAACATCGTCGGCGCTCCTTTCGTCTGCCCAGCAGTATATCGCCTACCTAAACCAGTCATCCCAAAATGACTAGCTTACGGCTATACTGGTGCGCGGTCGCGCGCGAGCTCACGCGGCGGCCCTTGGTAACCCGACTTCCCGCGCCGTATCCGTAGCGGCGCTCCCGGGGGAAGCGGATATACGCAAAGGAGTTCTATATGAGCAATCCCTCGAACCGCGCCTCGATGCGCGGGCAACTCACGCTGCGCGGCGTCGTCATCGGCGTCCTTGGCTGCGTAATCATCACGGCAAGCTCGGCCTACACCGCCCTCAAGATGGGCGCACTCCCCTGGCCGATCGTCTTCGCTGCCGTCATCTCGCTGTTCTTCCTTAAGCTCATGGGCAACGCCAGCCTCAACGAGGCAAACGTCACCCACACCATCATGTCCGCAGGCGCCATGGTCGCCGGCGGCCTGGCGTTTACCATCCCGGGCGCCTGGATGCTGGGCTATGCCGACCAGATCAGCTGGCTCGACATGTTTATCGTGGCACTCGCCGGCACCATCCTGGGCCTGCTGGCCACGGCACTCATCCACCGTCACTTTATCGTGGACGCCGCGCTGGAGTTCCCCACCGGCAACGCCGCAGCTCAGACCCTGCGCGCGACCGAGGCCGGCGGCAAGACCGGCAAGCAGCTCTTTGGCTCCATGGCCATCGCCGGCATCTATAGCGTGCTGCGCGACGCCCTGGGCGTGGTGCCCAGCATGCTATGCACGCTCAACATCCCCGGCGTGACCTTTGGTATCTACAACTCGCCCATGCTGCTCTCCGTCGGCTTCCTCGTGGGCTTCGCCCCGGTCGCCTTCTGGTTTGCCGGCGCCCTGCTGGGCAACTTTGGCATCATCGTGGGTGGCACCGCTGCTGGTCTGTTCGACGTTGTGACTGCGCAGGGCATCGTCAAGTCCCTGGGCATGGGCCTCATGATGGGCTTTGGCGTCGCCGTCGTCCTCAAAGACATCCTGCCGCAGGTCGCCGGCATCGTCCGCGGTCTTGCCGCCGACAGCTCCACCGACACCGACGAGCAGTCGCTCATCTCGGGCTCCCTTAAGCTCGACGCCGGCATCATCGGCCTGGGCGCTGCCGCCATCGCCGTGATCATCGCCATCGTGCTTAACCTTGGCCCCGTTCCGGCCGTCATCGTGACGCTATTCACCTTTGTCACCACCATCATGAGCGCACAGAGCTGCGGCCAGACGGGCATCGACCCCATGGAGATCTTTGGCCTCATCGTTATGCTCATCGTGGCTGCCTTCGCACAGATCGCTCAGGTCAAGCTGTTCTTTATCGCCGGCATCGTTGCCGTGGCGTGCGGCCTTGCGGGCGACGTCATGAACGACTTTAAGGCCGGCGCCGTGCTGGGCACCAACCCACGTGCGCAGTGGATCGGCCAAGCCATCGGCGGCATCGTGGGCGCCCTGGTCGCCGCAGCCGTCATGGTCGCGCTCGTCACCGCCTACGGCCCGGACGCCTTTGGCCCCGACAAGAGCTTTGTTGCCGCGCAGGCAAGCGTCGTCGCCACCATGGTCTCGGGCATCCCGAGCGTGCCGTGGTTCGTTGGCGGCTTTATCGCCGGCATCGTCATGTACTGGCTCGGCATTCCGGCCATGATGATCGGCCTGGGCGTGTACCTGCCGTTCTACATGTCACTCACGGCATTCCTGGGCTCCTGCGTCAAACTCGCCTACGACAAGTGGTCCGCCCACCGCGACGCCACCGCTGGTCTTTCTGACGAGGAGAGGGCTGCCAAGGACGCCGCCTTCCAGGAACAGGGCCTGGTTGTCGCCAGCGGCCTGCTCGGCGGCGAGTCCATCGTCGGCGTTATCCTGGCGTTTGTCTCCGTGGGTCTGAGCCTGCTGGGCTAAGTCGAGCAGCTGCTCGACAGCAACCATATTGCCTACGATTTGCCCGGTCGGTAGCTTTTGCGGCTGCCGACCGGGCTTTTTGATATCGAAACAAAGAAAGGCCGGCGCGCTGCGTTTAACAGCGCGCCGGCCTTATCGGTTAAGCTATCGAAGCGTTCCTGCTATGAACCGAAGTTCGTTGCAGAATCTACGCTCGAAACGCTACATCTGCTTGCGACGACGATCGCTCAGCGTCACACCAGCGGCCACGAGGGTGATACCGCCAATGACGAACACCTCGCCCGCAAGAGCGGAGTCATCGCCAGTCTGGACGAGCGCGGCCGACGTGGCCTTCTTCTTGGCGACAGGAGCCTTTGCAGCAGCCTGTGCAACCTGAGGCTTGGCCTGCGGCTCAGCCTTGGGATGATACTTGTCGTACTCGGCCTGCGCGGCAGCCAGGGCATCCTTGGCATCGCCAAGCTCAGCCAGCGCGGCGGCATAGGCGTCGTTGGCATCGGACAGCTTGGCATCGGCATCGCTCAGAGCAGCCTTGAGACCAGCGGCGGCATCGACGGCAGCCTTATAGCGAGCGTAGGCAGCGTTCAGCTTGACCAGCTTCTCGTTGCCCGTCGTGCCCGCGGCAAGGGATGCCTTGTGATCGACAGCCTCAAGATCGGCCTTGAGTGCCTCATCGCTGGCAAGCTCGGCCTTGGCCTTGACGATCTCGAAGTTCGCATCGACGACGGCTTCGTTGGCGGCCTCGAGCTGCTTCTGGGCATCGGCGACACTGGCCACGGCAGCGTCATAGGCGGTCTTGGCGTCGTCGACCGCCTTCTGAGCGCCGGCGAAGCGCTCGAAGGCCTTGTTTGCACCGGCCAGCTCGCCCTCGGCAGCCTTGACCTTCGCCTGTGCGTCGGACAGGGCCTGCGTCTTGGCGGCAACTGCCTGCTTGGCGTCCGAAAGAGCGGTCGCGGCCTGGACATCTGCGGCCTGGGCCTTGTCTACACCAGCCTGGGCGGCATCGTCGGCCTTCTTTGCCTCGTCAAGCGAGCCCTGCTTATTCGCAAGGTCCGCCTGGGCGGCATCGCGCTTGGCAGCAAGGTCCTTGACCGAAGCCGTGGCGTTGCCATACGCCTCATTGGCCTGTTCGGACTTTGCCTTGGCGGCATCGCGGGCGCTGCGAGCCTTCGCCTTTCGAGCAGCGGCCTCGGCTGCCTTCGTCTTGCTGTCAGCAAGCGTGGCGTTTGCCTTATCGAGAGCCGCCTGGGCAGTAGCGGCCTCGGACTTGGCGGCATCGAGATTCTGCTTGAGGGACTCGATGTCGATTCCGCCGAGTGCGTCCTTCGCTGCGTCGTATGCCGTCTTCGCGGCGGCGGTGCCGGACTTGGCCTTCTCGTACTCGCCCTTTGCGGTGTTCATGTTCACATCGGCTGCGGTGAAAGCGTCCTGGGCGGCATCCTGCCCGTTTACAGCTGCGAAGTAAGCTTCCCTAGTAGTTCCAAAGTTCTTCTGCGCCTCGGCGAGCTTGCCCTGAAGCTCCTTGAGCTGCGCCTTCTGCTCCTGCGTACCGCCTGCGTTGTAGGCGGAATCGATGTAGTCGTTGAGGAGCTTCTTGAACTCGGAGACAGTGAAATCAGCCTGAGTGCTATCAGCGCTGTAATCGAAGATGGTTACCTCGGAATCGGTGTTCTTACCGCTACCGGTCGCGATACCGATGGCTTCCGTGGCGGAATCGATGATGTTGAGATAATGCCCGCACTCGTGATAGATGCTGTTGTAGTTCTGGTAGATGTAATAGGAATCATATCGGTGGCTGCCGAGTTCGTCGCCATACTGCGCGACGTACTTATCGAATGCCTCCTTCTCCTGTGTGTAGAGGCCGGTGTAGGGCCAACCGAGTGTATCCTCGGTCTCGCCGCCGGTATATGCGCCGCCTCCGCCGGCAAGGTTTTCCCCGTTGTCGAAATAGCAGTTCGAGTGTCCCCAGATGTTCGATGAATATGATGTATTAAGAGCTGCCGCCACAGTCATGCGGAGGCTGACGCTGAGTGCCGACTGGCCGTTCGCCTTGCGGAGGTTGTTCTGGGTGTCAAGATATGTCAGGGCGTTGCGCATCTGCTCCAGGGAAAGCGGGTTGGTGTCGCGAGACATGTCCTGATCGACGTACTGGTCATACCATTCGGCCTTGTCATCGGCACCTGTCAGCATCGATACGGCGTCCTGGGCGTTCTTTTTCTGCGTGGCTGTGAACTGGCTGCCGCCGATGATGTAGTTCATGAAGCCGAACATACCCTGACTGATGACTTCCTGGTCAACGGTCATGTTGGACTTTAGGTCTGCAATCTGCTGCTCAAGAGCCTCAACCTGGGCATTAGCAGCGTTATAAGCCTTTTCCGCGGCGTTCGAAGCGGCGCAGGCTGCCTCCCACTCGCCGCGCTTCTGCTTGCGAACTTCGACAAGCTTATCGTACGCGGTCTTCTTGTCTGCTTCGGTCTGCTGTGCCTTCTCGTATGCGGCCTTGGCGGTGTCACGCTTACTGGCCGCGTCCTTGTACTCCTTGTTTGCCGCATCGTATGCAGACTGGGCAGATGCCACAGCAGCGTTGGCGGCGTTGGCCTTCTCCTGCGCGGCAGCGACGGCAGCCTGGGCGGCCTGCAGATTTGTCTGTGCGGTGGCGTCGGCATCCGTCGCGGCATTGAGCTCCGCCTGCGCGGTCTTGAGCTCACCAGCAGCAGCGATCTTGGCGGCCTCAAGCGCACTCAGGTCAACACCCGTACCCGAGACGGCAGCATCGAGCGCGGCCTGCGCCTGGTTGAACTTCTGCTGGGCGTTATCACGCGCGGTGGTTGCGACTGCGAGAGCAGCGGCAGTCTCCTGCTTCTTGGCCTGGGCAGTCGTCAAAGCTGCCTCGGTATTCTGCTTTTCCTGCTGGGCGCTGGCCTCGGCAGCCTTGGCCTGGTCCAGATTGTCCTGTGCAGTAGTAACGACCTTATTGGCGTCATCGAGCTTTGCCTGCGCGTCCTCGACGGCCTTCTTGGCGGCCTCGTACTCGTCCATACCCATGGCCTCGAGCTTGGCCTGGGCATCATCGAGGGCCTTCTTGGCCTCATCCTGCTTTGCCTTGGCGTCCTTGAGCGCCTGGGTCTTATCCTCGACACTCTTGTTGGCCTGTTCGAGCTGATCGTTCAGGTCGCCCAGCTTCTTCTGCTGCTGCTCGGTCTTTTCGACGGCTGCCTTAAGCTCGTCAATCTTCTCCTGAAGCGCGGCTACCTCGGCCTCGTTCTGCTCGGCGGCGTTATCAGTCACGGCCTGCGAGGCCTGATTCTTTTGCTGCTGCGCCTGCTTTTGAGACTGGCCCGCCGCGTCGGCCTTCTTCTGGGCGGCATCGTAGGCGGCCTGAGCGTCCTTGAGCTGCTTTGCCGACTCCTCGGCCAGCTGGGCAGCCGTCTTTACGACCGCTTGGTTACCGGCTGCAACGGTATTCTCTACAGAACTACCCCCCCCCCTGAACAGAATCGCCGTTACCGGTTGACGGTGCAGCGATTGCCGCCAGCGGCGACATGAGCGGCTGAGCGATGAGGCCCGCCGTCAAAACGGTTGCGACGGCGCGGTTGGCAACGCCCTTGACGTTGACGGCCTTGGCCCGAGGCTCAAAGTGTTGTGGACTGTAGTTTGCCATGGCTTTCTCCCTTTGACACGGATGTATCCATACGTATCAAATGGTAGCTGTCGATTTTTGAATTCTGTTGCGCAACATTGGCGACCAGCGTATTTTTTGAAATTCACGCTCTCGTGCTTCACAATTTCGTCACATATGTAGGAGCTGGTGCATCATATTCTTGCGGGATCGAATTGAGCCTATGATTTGCATTTGCCCCCGCGTCATCTGCCCCATCGGATTCCGCATCCAACAGACACCCCGCCCGCCACGGTGTAGAGTTAGGACAACGGGCGCGTTGCGCGGACCGCGCTGGAACGAGGTGGACATGGAACTCGACAAACAACAGATCAAGCGACTACGCGAACGCCATCACCGGCGCCACGGCATCCGCCCTGCTCATAGTGAGGCTGCCGAGCAGGCTGGTCGCTTTTTAAAGCGCGCGTTCAACATTCGCGAGGGACGCGCGCCCTATCACGTGATCCGCAAGCGTTTTGTAAACGGGGCGCGTCTGACTGGCTCCCACCTATGCATCCTCATCATCGCCATGCTGATCGCGAGCATCGGCCTCGATATCGATTCGGACATCGCCATCGTCGGAGCCATGCTCATCTGTCCCATCATGGGATCCGTCCTCGCCATCGCCTACGGCATGGCGACGGTCGATCGGGCGCTCATCCGCGACGCGGTGGGCGGGCTTGCCCTGCAAATGGCCTTCTGCCTCGTCACCTCAACGCTCTACTCCCACTTCTCCCCCGTCGCCGACATGACCCAAGCGCTGACCGACAATTCCAATCCCACCGCATGGGACCTGCTGCTCGCGCTCGTGGGCGGCTTCGCCGGCGGGCTGGGCAATTCACGCGACCAGGAACCGGCCACCCTCATCTCCGGCGTGGCGGTGGCAACCTCGCTCATGCCGCCACTATGCGCCGCGGGCTTTGGCCTGGCAGCCGTCGACGGCGGGCTTTTCCTCTCCGCGCTGTACGAATTCGGCATCAACGTCGTATTCATCGCGCTCTCCGCACAGGTCGTGCTGCTGCTTCTGCGCGTGCCGCTCAAGCGGGACCTCAACGACGACGGCGTGATCACCGCGGCCGAGGAGGAGAGCATACAGGCGCTCTCCCATTCACTGCGCTGGCGCATCTTGCTCGGCACGGGGCTGTTCGCCATCCCCTGCCTGTTGCTCACCGCCAATCTGATTCGCGAAGCGGACGCCCCGGCACCGGCGGCGTTCGGCGCAACCGAAACAGCACAAGAACTTGCCGTTGTCTGCCCCGGTTTTGAGGAGTACACCGTGGGCAACGAGACTGCCGTCGAAGCGGGTGACACGCAGGGGCGCGCGGAGCTTGTGGCGCACGTCTCGACGAATGTCGCCCTCGACGAGGAGGCTCGCAAGGTCGCCGAGGATCTCATCCGCATCGACGTCCCCGAGATCGACCGTGTCGAGTTTTCAGTCGCAGCCTCTTAGCGTACAATGACCCCTGATACATAAACGCCCCCTTCTCCGGATGGGGGCGGCGCTGAGGCGCTCACGTGCCGGCACCGTAGGACTTTGAAGGTGGCCGGTGGGTGGGCGCCTTTTCGCAAACGGGCAATTGCACGCAATTTCCCGGGCAATCGCCAATTCAAAGGAGGAAACACATGAAGAAGTTCGTGACCGAGGATTCGTTTTGGCAGCTCTTCCCGGGCGCATCGCTCGGCGTTATCGTCGCGCGCGGCATGAAGCCGGCGAACGAGATATCACCCGAAGACGCGCAGGCGATCGAGCAGCTTCTCATCCGCGCCAATGCACTCGCCGAGAAGCACTTGGAATCGCCCACCCTCTCCGAGAACGCGCCCGTTCGCGCTTGGCGCCAG
>URYT01000092.1 GCA_900552185.1 uncultured Collinsella sp.
CCTGCCAGCATGGCCGCCAGAAAAATGGCCGCCAGAAGCACTGCTTCCTTCTTTTTCAATGAATCCCTATTCCTCGCTTTCTCTTCTGCCGCGGACCTGTCTCCTGCCGCTGCCCTGTTTGTTTTAGAGCCAGCGGGATACCACGCCTGCAGCATCGCTACGTCTCCAAGCATTATACCGGTTTTTGCCTGGAATTACAATTCCCTTGACGGCTTTTATCATCAATAAAAAAGTCTGCCTTCAAAAACAGCAAAAGGACCGCAGGCATAAATCCTGCAGTCCATCTGCTGCCATTCCGGCTCATAAAATTTCAGTTACTTGCTTTTCAGCGCCCGCATGGAATTTAAAATAGCGATAACGGAGACGCCTACGTCGGCAAACACCGCCCACCACAGGCCCACCAGGCCCGCGGCGGACAGAGCCAGCACCGCCAGCTTGACCCCGATGGCAAAGATGGTGTTTTCCTTCACGATGGTCATGGTCTTGCGGGCAATGGCCACCGCCCGGGAGAGTTTCTTCAGGTCGTCGTCCATGAGCACCACATCGGCGGCCTCGATGGCGGCGTCCGAACCCATGGCGCCCATGGCGATGCCGATGTCGGCGCGGGTGAGCACGGGTGCGTCGTTGATGCCATCGCCCACGAAGGCGAGCTTGCCCTTGCCACTCTCGGTTGCAAGCAGCGCCTCGACGCGCTCGACCTTATCGCCCGGCAGCAGCTGCGCGTGGAACTCGTCGAGACTGAGTTGCTTGGCCACAGACGCCGCAACCTCCTCGCGGTCGCCCGTGAGCATGACGGTGCGCTTGACACCGGCGGCGTGCAGGTCGCGAATCGTTTGCTCAGCATCGGCCTTGACGGTGTCTGCAATCACGATGTGGCCGGCGTACACGCCGTCAACGAGCACATGCAGAATCGTTCCGACGACCTCGCAATCGGGCGCTTCGACTCCGGCCGCGGCGAGCATCTTTGCGTTGCCAACGACGACGTGCTTGCCGTCGATGGTTGCCGTCACGCCATGGCCCGCGTCGTTGGTGGAGTCGCTTACGCGCTTGGGGTCGACCTCGCCCTGGTAGGCGACACGTACGGACTGCGCGATGGGGTGATCGGAGAACGACTCAGCAAGGGCTGCGACTTCGAGCAACGACTGCTCGGTATAGCCGGCCTCGGGGTGTACCGCGACCACCGAGAACGTGCCGTTGGTGAGGGTGCCCGTCTTGTCAAAGACGACGGTGTCCACGTCGGCGAGCGTCTCGAGGTAGTTAGAACCCTTGATGAGAACGCCCAGCTTGGACGCGCCGCCGATGCCGCCAAAGAAACTGAGCGGCACGCTGATCACCAACGCGCACGGGCAGCTGACGACCAAGAAGGTCAGGCCGCGCAGGATCCAGTCGGACCAGGCGCCGGTGACCAAGCCGCCGCCGAGCGCGAGTACCGCGGCAGCGCCGGTGACGGCGGGCGTGTAGATGCGGGCAAAGCGCGTGATGAAGTTCTCAGTGCGCGCCTTCTTTTCGCTGGCGTTTTCTACGAGCTCCAGGACGCGCGCGACGGTGGACTCGCCAAAGGGCTTGGTGGTGCGCACGTGGATGAGCCCCGTCATGTTGATGCAGCCGCTGATGATATCGTCTCCGGTTTTGGCCGGGCGGGGGACCGACTCACCGGTAAGGGCGGCGGTGTCGAGCTGGGTTTCGCCTTCGACGATGACGCCGTCGATGGGCACGCGCTCGCCGGGCTTGACCACAATCACGGTGCCGACGGCGATGTCATCGGGGAAGACCTGTTCGAGCGTGCCGTCGGGTTGCTCGACGTTGGCGTAGTCGGGTGCGATGTCCATCATGGCGCTGATCGATTTACGGCTTTTACCCACGGCGTATGCCTGGAACAGCTCGCCGACCTGGTAGAACAGCATGACGGCGGCGCCTTCGGCCATGTGCGGGTCGGTATCGGGGAAGAGCACCATGGCAAACGCGCCGATGGTCGCGACTGCCATAAGGAAACTCTCGTCGAAGGCCTTGCCGCGGCGGATGTTATTGAATGCCTTTTGCAGCACGTCGTAGCCGGCAATCAAAAACGGTATGAGGAACAGCATAAAGCTGGCGTAGATGTCGCCCGGGGTACCGAATGCGGCGGTGAAGGTGCCGAACTCATCGAGGGCGTACACCACGGCAAAAATGCCCAGCGCTACCAGGATGCGGTTGCGCTTATGCTCGAGTGACTCTTTCTTCTTGCGCTTCTTCTTTTTCTTCTTGGGGTCGGCGGTGGCCATGACTCGTATCCTCCCATTTGAATGTATGAACACTCGCTCATATAATTTCGCGAGCAAAGGCCGCGGCAATCGCGGCCTTGCAGGTTGGCGTAAACCTGGGCTAGAGAATGATCTCGCAGTCCGGCTCGGCGTCGGCCGTAAACTCTACAACGCGGTTGAGCACCTCGTCGAACTCAGCATCATCAGCCTCGAGCGTCAGCTTCTGGGTCATAAAGTTGACGGACACGGATTTGACGCCCTCGAGCTTGGCCAGCTCGTCCTGAAGCTCGCGCGCGCAGTTGGCGCAGTCGATCTCGTCGAGTTTAAACTGCTTTTTCATGGTGGGTTCCTTTCTCTGTATTTGCGGCTTGGGTGCAGGCCGCGCTGGTACCGTGGTTGGTCGCTATTCGCAGATGTGGCTCATGCCTTGGTTGAGCATGGTGTAGACGTGGTCGTCGGCGAGCGAGTAGAGGATATTGCGCCCGTCGCGCCGGAATTTAACCAGGTGCGACTGCTTGAGTGTGCGCAGCTGGTGCGACACCGCGGACTGCGAGGTTTCGGTCGCTTCGGCGATGTCTGCCACGCAGAGCTCGCGGCCCATGAGGGCATAGAGGATCTTGATGCGCGTGGTGTCGCTGAAGACCTTGAACAGGTCGGCGAGGTCGTAGAGAAGCTCCTCGTCGGGAAGGTCCTCGGGCGAGCAGGTGGTCGGGATCGCGGGTTCGGTGGCCTCGATGTCGAGTTTCGTTTCATCAACGCGGATGCTCATTGCAATATCCTTTCATATGAACATGCGCTCATATAATTTACTTTCGATTATATGAGTGCATGTTCATATGTCAATGACGTTCAGGTAATTCGTTGTACAAAATGATGGGGAATAGTGGACGAGATCCCGGACTGAGCGTTTTTTGATAGTCGATGCCAAGGTGGGTACCCTCGTGCCGTGCAAAAAATGGAGTATTCTGCAACTATAGGGGGTCTGTTTATCTATTTCGGGCCAAATAAAGCCGCTCAAGAGTTATCCAAGGGCGGTAAACAGATAAGATCTTCCTCAAGTGTTGCCTAACGTTCCCGTTCGATAGCGTCTTTGTTTCTCATTTGGATTAACTTGTGGGTGCTGGAGGGCCGACCCTGCTGAATACTCGCAATTTTGCACATCGCTAGGGTACCCACCTTGTTAGCCGGTCTAGCTTCCGGCCCCGAAGATCCTGCCCTCGGGCGCGAGGCTGCTTGTTTGGGCAAATGATGGGCTGTCGGATTCGACTGTCTGCATGTCATCGATTGCTGTAACTTCATTAATTGTCGGGTCATCCAGCGTGATGCCTTCGAGTGTTGCTTTTTCGAGGTCGATTCGTTGGCGCTCTTCGGAATCCTGGCGAAGCTGCTTCTGAATTCGCCTTTTCTCTTCTATAAACCTTCTGAGCACAAACTGTCTCAGGTCCTCTTGCATGATTTGAAAGTCTTTTGGTAGACGCGAGGGGCGTACGCCCTCTTTCCGCTGGATTGCTTCCATGACCCTAACGAAAGAGCTGGCATGCATAAAGGAATAACGGCTGACGGTGATGATTCCGTATCCCATGGACGCAAGCGCATTCTTGCGTTCCTCATCGATGGCGCGGTCTTCTTCCGCGTCATGATAAAAACCGTTGTATTCAATGTCTGTGCGAGATTTCTTTAGATACGCATCCATAAAGAACTTTTTGCGTCTCGTGAGATTCTTTGCGGCGGCGGTGACCTGCACCTCGTAATCGGTCTCAATTCCCTTAATACCAAGCCCTCCTTCGCTTTTGGGCAGCGTTAGCATCATGACAAATGCCGTTTCCATGGGAGACCGGCATCCGTCGCGTACACATTGGATCGCCTTTCGGGCAAGGGCCAAACCGTCGCATCTGGTAATGGAATTAAAGAACTGCTTTAACCTCTCGGTCGAGGTGAGCGCGAAACGCTCGTTATAAGAGGTGGAAGAGCCGGTTCCAAGGGAGTAAGCGCTGCACAATTCAAAGTAGTACTCCACCAGTTCGCGAAAAGGGAGATAGGTGGCGGCTTGAAGTGCGCAAAGCTCAACGCCAACAATGAAGATGCCATCTTTGAGCTCTATAAAGCGTGAGTTCGAGAATCGTTTTGACGAAACGTGGCATTGACAGTTCATTGCATAGCGCGCATTCCTGCGATCAAACACCATCACCTCGAGGGAATCATTTGCGCCGAGGGAAACATCATGTTTGGTGAGCCATTCTGCGGCTGCGTCAAGGAGCGTTCCGGTGGGACATGATCCGTAAATCGCGGCAGGGTTACAGGACTCGATGCCTTTCGCAGACACCGAATGCACGGCCTGGTAGACCGCTTTTGCAGTGGTATGTGACAATACGATACTCATGGTATATATCGTGTCAGCTAATGCCGAGTTGATGGCGCTGAGTGAAAAAGTCGTTTTAGAGGTCTAACCAAATGCTGTCCAAAAGCTTGACGCAATTATGAGTTGGTATGCCCTAAATAAAAGTTTTCGCAGCTTAGCTATAGCATATAACTACTCAATTGCTGCACATTTGATTGTGATGCATCACCATTCGACAACGAATTACGTGTCGGGAATTGGCCAAAATCGTTCAAAATGAGGGTTCAGAATTTGTGATGGCAGATCTATCTGTGGAATGTAGGGCGGCCCCGCTGCGGGGTTTTCCGCTGCGAGGCCGCTCGTGATCTACGCCGGAGTTTGTCGTAGACGTTTCTACTTGGCAAACAGGTTCTTGAGGTTGAACTCGGCTTGGACGGTGCGGAGCATGAGGTCGGTGTCGTCCAGACCCAGATGCTGCTCGTTGGCATCGGCGGCGAGGGTGCCACGGCGGCGCGCCCAGTTCTCGAGCGCGGCGGGCGCGGACTCGCGGGGGAGCGAGCGCACGTCGGCGTCCAAGCTGCGGCAGATCTGGCGCGAGTCGATGACGATAATCTTGCCGGCGCGGCGTGCCTCGGCGTAACCGTCCAGATGAATTTTGAACCAGCTGTCCTCGAACGCGGCGTTATGCGCCATGTACGGGTGCTTCTTCATAAGCTTGAGCAGCTGCTTCTGCAATTCCTTGTTCTCGCGGAAGGGCGTTTTGCCGTCGATGTCGTCCCAGGTGATGTGGTGGATATTCGACAGCGGCACATCCTCGCCGCGGTAGATATCGGGCAGGCCGCAGTAGTGTGCCTCGGCGTCATGCGGCACGGCGTCGCTGGTGAGGTCCATGATTTCCCAGCCCACGTTGATGATATAGCCGCGCTCGGGTGCACGGCCGGTGGTCTCGATGTCGATACCGAGCACGGTGCCCTGGATGGGCTTGCGGGCGTAGGCCACGCCGAGCGCGTCGCGGTCGCCGCGGATCTCGCGCATGACCGACGCGGCGGTGCGCTTTTGCATCTTACCGATGGCGGCGCAGGTGTCGGCATCGGACAGGCCGCGCGAAAGCGTCGCGGGCGTCACGTTGCGCAGGCGCGCCTCGCCAATCTGGTCGCACAGGTCGCGGTTGCGGTCAGCCAGGTCGCGCACGGTGGCAAAGTCGAAGCTGGGGTCGCCCTCGGCGGTAAAGTACTCGGTTTCGAGCACCTTAAGGGCCTCCTCGCCCTTCTGGCGCTCGGACTCCATGGCGCCGTGATCGCCATAGATAAACATGGGAATAAACGGCTGGCGCTCGTATTCGAGTGCTTGTGAAACGTTCATATAACTGCTCCTTGGACGGGCCGCAGCGCGCGGCTCGGGTTCATTGAGATGTGGCGAGATGATAGTTTACCATGGGCAACTATTGGCATCGCGCCTAGGACAACTACAATACCCTAGTTGACCGCTAGGACTTTTACAATGCTGCCGAAAGACACGAAAGGTTCCATCCGTCATGGATTTGCTGATTGATATTCTGCTCGACGCCGGCAAGGACACGCTCTCGCTTGTGCCGTTTTTGTTGGTGACGTATCTGGCCCTCGAGACCTTGGAGCACGTCGCGGGCGACCGCGTTAACGGGGCCATCAAGCGCGCCGGCGCCGCGGGTCCCGTGGTTGGCTCGTTGCTGGGTATGGTGCCGCAGTGCGGCTTTTCGGCCATGGCGGCAACGCTGTACGCCGGTCGCGTCGTGACCTTGGGCACGTTGGTGGCGGTGTTCCTTTCGACCTCCGACGAGATGCTGCCGCTGCTACTTGCCGAGCAGGTTCCCGTGCAGACCATGGCGATGCTTTTGGCTTCGAAGGCACTGATCGCGCTGGTCACGGGCTTTATCGTGGACGCGGCTATCCGCGGCCTTCGTCGTAACGCTCGCGCGCATGCGGCGATTCGCCGTACCGTGCTGGGGACCGCTTCCAATCCGGCTCATGTGAACTGCGCGCACGACGACCATACCGGGGGCGACATCATTGATGAAGTGGCCGAGGCGGGCGTGAGCGCCGATCACATCCATGAGCTGTGCGAGCGCGACCATTGCGGTTGCGATGAAGACGAGGACGAGTACGAACACGGACATGGACACGATCACGGTCATGGGGGCGAGCATGAACACCATGATGGCCACGGTCACTCCCACTCTCACGAGAGCGCGCCCCTCCTGTCGATTATTCGCAGCGCCATCTCGCACACCGTGCAGGTATCGGTATTCATTTTTCTGGTGACGCTGATTCTGGTCGCCGTGCTCGAGACCTTCGGCGAGTCCGCGATCGAGCAGTTCCTGCGTGGCAACGAGACGCTCGCCGTCCTGGGTTCGGCGCTTGTCGGCCTGATCCCCAACTGCTCGGCCAGCGTCGTCATCACGCAACTGTACCTGGAAGGCGCGCTGCAGCTGGCCCCGATGCTCGCCGGCACGCTCATCTCTGCCGGTGTGGGCTACCTGGTGCTGTTCCGCACCAACCGCAGCGCCCGCGAAAACGTCCTGTTCCTGATCATGATGTACGTCATCGGTGCCGGCTGGGGCCTCATCCTCTCCGCCGTTGGCCTTTAAGTAGATTATTGGGACATGTCTTACGATCTACCCCTGTGACCAGGGCATTTCCGCTGCCAAAACAAAAAGGTAGATTTCCGGGCATGTCCCGAAAATCTACCTTGGTTAGCGCAGCAGCTCGGTGAGGTTGCGCTTAAAGCGGGCCCGGTCTTCGCTGGTAAATGCCGCCGGACCGCGAGTGCGACCGCCGGCGCGGCGCACCTTCTTTTCCTCGTGGCGAATAAACAGTTGCATGTCGATGGTCGCCTTATCGTAGACGCGTCCGCGCACGCCGATGGCGGCGGCATCGCGCCCGAGGACC
>URYT01000093.1 GCA_900552185.1 uncultured Collinsella sp.
CTCGTTCTCCTCGATGCGCGCGCCAACCATAAGGTCGTCGATGTTGCGGCCCGAGACCTGACCATAGTTGGGATCGCTGCGCACGGCAAAGTACACGTCGCCGTTATCGGCTGCGTAAGCGTGGCCCTGCTCGATAAGCGTCTTGATCATGGCGATCATGGGGCCGATCTCCTTGGTGGCGCGGGGGCGCACATCGGGATCGAGCACGTTGGCGGCGCGCATGACGCCGATGAACTTGTCGGAGAACTCCGTCGCGACCTCGGCGGCCGTACGGCCCTGCTCGTTGGCGCGCTTGATGATCTTGTCGTCGACATCGGTGAGGTTCTGGGCGAACGTGACCTCGTAGCCGCTCGCGATGAGCCAGCGACGAATCACGTCAAAGCTGATGAACGTGCGGGCATTGCCGATGTGGATGTTGTCGTAGACCGTGGGGCCGCACACGTACATGCGGACCTTGCCGGACTCGATGGGCTGGAACTCTTCCTTTTTATGGGTAGCGCTGTTATAGATACGCATTCGTTACTCCTTAACGGTTTTCTGTAGCAGGCAGACGGCCCAGGCGCCGATTCCCTCGCCCTGGCCTTCCCAACCGAGCTTTTCGGTCGTAGTGGCGGCGACGCCCACGTTTTCGACGTCAACGCCCAGGGCATGGGCAAGGTTGGCGCGCATGGCATCGCGGTGCGGGGTAATCTTGGGTTGCTGACAGGCAATGGTGCAATCGGCATCGACAAACTCAAAACCCAGCTCGCGCGCATAGTCCATCACGCGAGCGAGCAGCACCATCGAATCGGCACCCTCGTAGGCGGGATCGGTGTCGGGGAATAGCTTGCCGATGTCTCCCCCGCGGCAGGCGCCCAGAATGGCGTCGGCCAAGGCGTGCGCGAGCACATCGGCATCCGAGTGGCCCAGCAGGCCGCGCTCGTAGGGAATGTCAACCCCGCCGATGATACATCGACGCCCCTCCACCAGACGGTGAACGTCGTAGCCATGGCCAATGCGCAGGTTACTGAACATGGGGAAGGTCCTCTCCCTCGGCCATACGGCCAAGCAGAATCGCGGTTACGGGACGCAGATCCTCGGGCACCGTCACCTTAAGGTTATCGCGCGGGCTCTGGACACAGCGGACGCGCCCGCCCATGCGCTCGACCAGCGATGAATCGTCGGTCCCGATAAAGCCCTCGGCGATAGCAGCGGCATGGGCACGCTTCATGGCGTCGACGCTAAAGATCTGCGGCGTCTGCGCAGCCCAATAGAGCTCGCGCGGCGGCGTCTCGACGATATTATCGCCGTCGACGATCTTGAGCGTGTCGATCGCGGGCTGACCGCACACGACACCGTCGAGGGCGCGGTCGCTCACGAGCACGTCGATAGCGTGATCGATCGCCTCGGTAGTAATGAGCGGACGAGCGCCGTCGTGGATGGCAACGTATTCAAAGCCCGCCGGAGCCGCATGCACGCCGGCACGGGTGGAATCCTGACGGGTATCGCCGGCATCGGCAAAGCTGATGGGCGTGTCATAGTCAAACGGGTCAATGGCCAGGCGGCGCATCTCGGCACGGCGCTCGGCAGGACACACCACCACGATGTGGCCGACCTTGTCGCTACGATCGAACGCGCAGATGGACCAGCTCATGAGTGGACGGCCCGCCACGTTAACGAGCTGCTTGCCACCGGGGTTACCAAAGCGCTGGCCGCTGCCGCCGGCAACGACCACGGCGCATACGGGCGCCATTATGCGTTCCCCTGTTTGGTGCCCTTCATGCGGTACAGGGAGTCCGCAAGAATGGCAGGGTTGTTAACGCCAAAGTCGCCCAGGCGCTCCGGATCCTCGCTGATGTCGTCCATGAGCTCCTGCAACGAGCCGTACTCGTCGACGATCTTCTCGGCCACGCCGTCGCGCACGACGGACACGCGCGAAAGCGTGCGCAGGCCCAGCGGTGTCATGACGGAGTCCTCGTCCAGGTCGTCATAGCCCAGAACTGCCGCCACGTGCTGCGGGTCGGACAGGTCCTTAGGCGTCATGCGGCTCAGCTCGGCGCGGATCTTCTCGGCGTTTGCCTCGGAGGAATCGCTTGCGTAGTCGCGGATCATCAAGTCGTATTCGGTATCCATGCTGGAGCCCGCGAGCTGCTCGAGCTGCATCTGCACGAGCTTGCCCTGGTTACCCAGCTTGACGATGCAATCCTTAAGCTCGGTCTTTGCCTGCTGCATGATCTCGAAGCTCGAGAAAATACCGGTAATGTCGGCGAGCGTGACGTAGTCGTCGAGCTCGAGGGCCGTCAGGCGCAGCAGGGAGCGGTCGAGCGACTGACGGGTAGTCTGGAGCGTGGCGACGAGCTGGTTGACCGAGCTCATGATGGTGGTGACGGGCTGGATCTCGTAGCTCTTGCCGTGAACGTACACGTTAACGACGGCGCGACGAGCCGAAACCGAGATCACGATGGCGTCGGTGAGCACCGACATGCGAGCGGCAGTACGGTGACGCATGCCCGTCTCACTCGTGGCAAGCGAGGGATCGGGATTGAGGTGGAAGTTGGCGCGCAGGATCTGGGTGAGGTCGCCATCGATAACGATGGCACCGTCCATCTTGGAAAGCTCGAACAGGCGGTTCGAGGTAAACGAAATGTTGAGCGGGAAGCCGTCGTTACCGGCAGCGAGCACGTTTTCGGTGTCGCCGACGCAGATAAGGGCACCCAGGTGACCGGCAATGATCATGTCGAGGGCGGTGCGGATCGGCTGGCCAGGTGCCGTCAGGCGAATGGCCTGTTCCATACGCTTTTGCAGCTCGTTCTTATCCAAGGCATCGCTCCCATCGTATACGCTCCATAAACGTCAATAAGTTTCTCACGGTTTGCCCCTGTGACGCCCGCAAAATCCGATGCTTACAGAATGAGCGAACACAGCTGAGAGCCCCAATCCAAATGAGCTGCTTATGTGGTAGCATCGGGATTCGCATAAATGAGGGAGTAGTCGCGTGACCGGGTTCGCCTCCGGTGGCGCGGCAAGTCAACATACTGGCCGATGCGGTCTGGCTTGCCTTAATGAACGAGACTCGTGGCTGTGCGCACAACGCGTACGCCACGGGTCTTTTTTGTTACTCCCCCAAGAGGTACACGCGGGCCCGCCCGCAGAGAGGGAGCCAGACTATGGGACTCGCAGAGCTCGTATTGCTCGCTATCGGCCTTTCGATGGACGCCTTTGCCGTATCCATCTGCAAGGGCCTTGGCATGAAGAAGATCAACCTTAAAGTTGCCGTGGTGCTCGGCTTGTTCTTTGGCGGCTTTCAGGCCGGCATGCCCGTAATCGGATGGGCGCTCGGCAGTCAATTCATGGGCATCATCGGACCCATCGACCATTGGATCGCCTTTATCCTGCTCGCCTTTATCGGCGGCAAAATGTTGTGGGAGGCCTTTACCGAAGACGAGGATGAAGGCGACGGCAAGGATGCCGAAAAGATTGACCTGGGCGAGTACCTGATCCTCGCCATCGCCACCTCGATTGACGCCCTGGCCGTGGGCATCTCGTTCGCCGCGCTTTCCGTCGACATCGTTCCCGCCGTGTCGCTCATAGGCATCACGACCTTCATCTTCTCCGTTGCCGGCGTGGCGATTGGCCGCATCTTTGGCGCGCGCTACGAAAAGCCCGCCACCATCGTGGGCGGCGTTGTGCTCATCCTCATCGGCCTCAAGATTTTGCTGGAGCACCTAGGGATTTTAGTGCTGTAAAACACCCTTCAAAACTAAACGTCCGTATAAGGCCTCATGCAGAGTTTTGCATGAGGCCTTTTCATGCAGACTTTTGCATGTCATACTAGGATGCAAAAGCCTGCACGTTAGGAGATAGCCGTGGATACCCTTCCCATCACCACACCACGCCAAGCTGGCATCTACGTGCGCCAGGCACGCGAGACTCAGGGTCTCACCCGTGCCACCCTCGCCAAAAAGGCCGGTGTTTCGGAGCGCCTGCTTGCATCGCTCGAGCTAGGAGACGCCACCGGCATTCGACTCGACAAGCTGCTGGCGATTTTCGACGCTCTTGAACTGGCGCTCGCAGCACAAGGGGATATAAGCGAAACGAAAAATGAGCACCCAGTCGACGCCCCGCATGCTGATCAACCTTGCAGCACCTCCAGACGCCATCACGCTCAACGTCTTCATCATCGCAACCGTCGCAGCACAACCATTCCGGCTCTTGCAGATACCCCCCTTACGCCCGAGCTCTACGACAGGGCCTTCGCCGATTTCGCCATGCCCAATCTCGGAGTCTCGATTGCCGCAAACGCATCTAGCCAAACCATGCCCGAAGGGAAATAGCCAATGGCCAGAACATCACTTCGGACCATTATTTGCGGCGTGCCTGCTGGAACGCTCGCGCAAGATGAGAACGGTCTTATCAGCTTTACCTACGATCATGACTATGACGGGCCAGCCCTATCGACCAACATACCCGTATCGAATCGCACATACGGACAACAGGTCATGAATCCGTACCTGTTTGGCCTTCTACCCGACAGCGAGGACCAACGAAAAGCGATTGCCGCCGAATTCGACGTTAGGCCCAACAATCCCGTTGCGTTGCTCAGCCATATCGGACTCGACTGTCCGGGCGGAGTGCAGTTTTGTGCCGAAGAAGATGCCGACGCCGTCCTGCATCGCGCTGGCGAATACCGCCCTATAGACGACCACGAAATTGCTCTTCGTCTCAAGTCGATCAGAGATGACCGCGATGCATCGTGGATGGGTCTAGATGAAAGTTGGTCACTTGGAGGCAACCAGGGCAAGTTCGCGCTCGCGTTCATAAACGACCGCTGGTGCGAATGCATGGGCTCCTCGCCCACGACGCATATTTTCAAAAATGGCGTTATCGGATTTAAACTCGAGGCTCTCAATGAGTTTGTCTGCATGAAAAGCGCCCAGCGCGCCGGCATCGCAACGGCAAACGTCGAATATCGTATGTTTGAGGACGAACCTGCCCTCATTGTTGAGCGCTATGACCGCGTGAAAGTCAAAGACGGAACGATCAGGCGCCTACATCAAGAAGACCTCTGTCAGGCACTTGGGGTGATGCCCGCCCAAAAGTACACGGCAGACGGCGGCCCGACCACACGCGACATTCAAGAGCTCCTCGTAAATACGAGCCACCATCAACTTAACCTGTATCTGTTTACGCAGATACTTTTCTTTAACGCCATCATCGGCGCACCGGATGCGCACGCGAAAAACTATTCCCTGCTCCTTGGAAACGACGGCGCAGCCATGATGGCTCGAATGTACGATGTCGCGTCGGGTTTGGCGTATGAGCGCATGCGCCGCCGGGCGCGCCTTGCCATGAGCGTTGGCGGCGAAAATCGTGTGGGGTGCATCGGTCCAGGCGCTATCCGCCGATACCACGGTATGGGCGACCCCACGCTGGAGGCGACGCTCACCGATGCCGGGCTATCCGAGAAGTTTTGCTTTGCGACCATGATGGACCTCGCCTACGAGGTACCCATTTGCATGGAAGAGGTCATGGACGAATACGCCGACCTGCCCGGCATGGCGGACCTGCGCGAGCATATGCTCGGCCCCGTCCGCGAAAACTGCCAGCGCGCCCTCGACCTCATCAGGGCAGAAATGGACTAGGTGGCCTTAATTTCGCAATTATCAAACAAAAGAGAGGGGACACCCGTCGCAAAAGACCGGGTGCCCCCTCTCATAATGTCATTTGCAATCCGCTAGCACGTGGCTCGGACTGCTGCTAGCGCAACCTTTACGCAGCGAGGCGCTTGAGGACGTCGATGAGCAGCTCGTAGAAGCGCTCGGCAGAAGCGAGCTCCATGCTCTCGTCCGGGGTATGGACATCGGAGAGCGTCGGGCCCACGGCGATGGCGTCCAGGCCGTGCAGAGCCTCGGCAAACAGGCCGCACTCAAGGCCGGCGTGAATGGACTCGATGCGCAGCTCGGAGCCAAAGAGCTCTCGATAGCTCTCGACAAAGACTTCGCGGACCGGCGAATGCTCGGCATAGCTCCAGCCGGGATACTCAAACTCAAACTTGGCGTCGAAGCCCAGGACATCGGCCAGCGTCTGCAGACGGTCCTTGAACTCGTTCTGCAGCGAGGTGATCGAAGAGCGCGGGGACAGCATAATCTTGACCTCGTCATCGGAGGTGGCGACCACGCCGATGTTGGAGGAAACCTCGACGGAGCCGTCGGTGGCGACGTTGCGGCGAATCACGCCGTTAGGGGCAAGGCGCAGGGCGCGGATGAGGGCAAGCGCGGACTTCTGGTCCATGGCCTCAACCTCGGCGTCGTCGGCAATCTCGACGGTGCAAGTAAAGCCGGGGTCGAAGACCTCGAGCTCGGCAGTGACGTCGGCGATGATGCCCTTTGCGATCTGGGCCGCGGCCTCGGCGGCAGCGTGGTCGGCGTAGACCAGAACAGCCTTGCACTCACGGTTGATGGCGTTGTCCTTGGTGCCGCCGTTAAAGCTAACGATGGCGGGCTCGCCGGCAACCATCAGGCGGTCGATGATGCGGGCCATGATGAGGTTGCCGTTGCCGCGCTCCAGGTTGATATCGCTGCCGGAGTGGCCGCCCAGCAGGCCGGAGATGTCGAGCGTGAGGGTGCTACCGGTCTTGTGCTCGCGCGCGATCGGGCAGGTGTAGGTAACGACGACGCCGCCGGCACAGCTGACGGTGGCAACGCCCTCTTCCTCGGAGTCAAGGTTGATCATGGTGCGGGCGCTAATCTGGGACTTGTCGAGCGTCTCGGCGCCGACCAGGCCAGTCTCCTCGTCGGTGGTGAACACGCACTCGAGGGCCGGATGGGTAATCGAATCGTCGTTGAGCACGGTAAGCATAAGCGCGACGGCAATACCGTTGTCGGCGCCCAGAGTGGTGCCGTTAGCGGTGAGGACGCCGTCCTTGACGACCAGGTCGATACCATCGGTCGTAAAGTCGTGCTCAACGGAGCCCAACTTGTCGCACACCATATCGATGTGGCCCTGCAGCATCACGGTCGGGGCATTCTCGGCACTGGCAGATGCGGGCTTGCGAATGATGACGTTGTAGACCTCGTCCTGGTACACATCGAGACCGCGCTCCTTGGCAAACGCAACCAGGAAATCGCTGATGCCCTTCTCGTTGCCAGACCCACGGGGGATCGCGCTGACCTCCTCAAAGAAATGGAACAGCTGGGCGGGCTCGTAGCCGGTAATCTTGTAGTCCATGGTGCCTCCTTGGCGCAACTGGTTAGACAGTAAGACATGCGACTTGTATATTCCCAGACTTTGCGTGCATAAACCAGTCGAAAACGCCGAGCGCCCTCGCATCATCGGCTAACGGTGGACCGTATAGCGTAACGGTCACAACTTCCGCAGCTCTACAAATCGAGGCGCCCTTTCCGGAGCGCCTCGATTGCGCGTATCAAATTGTCGCCACGCCCTT
>URYT01000094.1 GCA_900552185.1 uncultured Collinsella sp.
CGCCCCCGCACCGGCCCCCGCCGCCGCACCCGCGGCCGGCACGTGGACCTGCAGCTGCGGTGCCACCAACACCGGCAAGTTCTGCTCCGAGTGCGGCAGTCCCGCGCCCGTCCCCGCACCGGCCAAGTGGTTCTGCCCCAACTGCGGTAGCGAAAACGGCGGCAAGTTCTGCAGCAACTGCGGAACGCCCAGGCCCTAGCGCCCCTAACTGGTAATGAGCGGGGGATCCGCCACCCCCGCATTTGCTTCTATGGGTTTCGTTCGATGAAGGAGGACACCATGAAGACAACGTTCAAAAAGTCCGTACTCGCATTTCTGACATGCGTCCTGGCGCTCGCCTTTGCCCTGACGGGCTGCAGCGGCGGCGGCAAAGACCCCAAGGCCAACTTCGTCGGCAGCTGGCAGTACTCGGGTGGAACCTTGGACGGCGAAGAGCTCACCGATGAGTACATGGATATGCTCAAGGAGTGGGGCCTCAACTGCATCCTGATCCTCGACGAAGACGGCACGGGCGTCCTCGACATGTTCCTTGAGGTCACCGACCTGAAATGGGAGGCCAAGGACGCCACCACCGTAACGATTACCGCCGAAGATGAGTCGCACGACCTGAAGCTCAAGGACGACAAGCTCGTCCTCGAGGTGGAAGGCGACAAGCTTATCTTTACGAAGTCCGACAAGGATCTGTCCGGTACGGTGAAGAAGGATCGCGAGAACGCCGAGAAGGAAGAAGAGATCGATGAGGCCGTCGAAGACGACGACGTCCAGAGCATCGAAATCTCCCCCGCCGTCACCGTCGCCGATGACGACCTGTGCACCATCACCATCACCGAGAAGTTCAAGGACGACTGGGGCGACATCGGCTTTGTCGTCAACATCACCAACAAGAGCGACAAGGACCTGACCTTCTACGCTCCTTCTGGCAAGACCAACGTCAACGGCACCATGAAGGAACCCTGGTTCTCGGCTCACCTGATGCCCGGCACCAACGCCACCGAGGAATTCACGTTCTCGAGCGGCGAGCTTGACAGCCTTGACGACCTCGTCAATACGACCATCGGCATCGACGCCTACCTGACCGATTCCTATGAGGACGTCGCCTCCTACACCGCGACCATCGCGTAGCGACACGTAACATCAGCCGCGGATTGGCGGACACATCCGCGCACTTGCCAGGCGGGGCCGCAGGAGGTGATCCTGCGGCCCCGCCGCTTTATGCCGATGCGTAACGAGCGCTAGCGCTCCATGTTGGGAACGATGCTGCCCTCCGTTACTGCGCGCACGGCCAAGCGCATGATGTTGTCGTAGCCGGTCTTATTGAGAATCTCCGAGATGCGGCGTTTGATGGTGCCCTCGCTCATAAACAGCTCGGCCGCGATCTCGCGGCGGCTTTTGCCCTCGCAGGCAAGGCGCAAGATCGACAGCTCGACATCGTCGAGGGCCGCCGTGCCCGAGAAGATGCTCTCGGGCGGCTTGGGAAACGTGCAGTAACCCGCCAGCGTGGAGCGCATCACGGCGAATAGCTCGTCGATACCGACGTTCTTGTACACAAAGCTGTCGACGCCCGCCTCGCGCGCCTGGTCCACAAAGGTGATTTCGGGCATACCCGTCATGATAATGACGCGGCACTCGGGCAGTTGTTCTTTAATGCGCGCCGCCGCCACGATGCCGTTGGAATCATGCTCGGTACATACGTCCATCAGTATCATGTCCGGGCGCTCCTTAAGCACAACGTCCAAGGCATCCGAGGCGTCGGCGATCGCGGCAACAACCGTCATGTCGGGCTGGTCACCGACGGAGCGCGCGAGGCTCTCGCGCAGGATGGCCTGGTCTTCGACTATAAGGACGCGGATCATGAGCTTCTCCTTTGAGCTGTGGCGCTGGCGTTGAGCGGGATGGACACCGCAAGCGTAAAGGGAGGGACGGCATGGACCTCTAGGCTGCCACCCAGATCTTGTGCGACATGCCTCATACCTGGGATACCCGTTCCCTCGCGATACGATACGGAGGCCGGGGACCCGTCGTTAGAAATCGTCATGTGCGCGATGCCGTCAGCATCCGCCCCCTCCTGCCACAGGCGCACATGGACCCGATGCGCCTGCGCATGCTTGGTGGCATTGGTCGAGGCTTCGCGGATAATCTGCAAAAATGCTGCGGCGACACGCGCGTCGTTTGGCAGCTCGCCCTCCACATCGATCTGCACGCTCACCAGGCCAAAGGCATGGACGATATCGCCCAGTTGCTCTGCCGGTTCGCTGTCGCCCCCGCTGCGCAGATCGGCAGCGATTGAGCGCAGCAGCGGGTCGATCTGCTCGAGTGACTCATCATCCAGGCGCCCTTCCTCCAGATAACGATGGAGAATGGACAGGCGCTGCCCGATCACGTCGTGCACGCGAGCGCGCATACGCAGATAGGCCGCATTGTCAGCAACTTTTTTGACTTCTTCGATCTGGGCTTGGAGCTCTTGGCCCGCAAGCTCAAGCAGGTGGTTGGCTTGCGCTAGGCGATCATGGGCATGCGCATACTCTGTTACATCCAGGCCGATAATGCGCTCAAAGAGGCGGCCCGAAACCATAACGTCATCGTGCACAAACAAGCGAATCTCGGCGGGAGAAACCTCGACCACAACGCGCGCCTCACCAAAGCGGTCCAGATTAATCCGCACGCGGTTCTGGCTGCTTTCGGGCATTTGCATGCTGAGTTTGCGCAGGTCGTTCCATGTACCGCTCATATCGCCTAGGTCGGTGGGCATATGAAGCTCCACCAGGTTTTTCGCATGCAGCGGTTCATGAGCAGCGGACGGCCCCTCGGGTCCAGATACAGGATGCCCACGGGAATCACGTTGATGGTTTCGATCGTCGAGAACGCGGTGATATCCTCCTGGCGGTTGCGGACATCCATCAAGAGCGCCGCAATGGAGCGGAACAGGAAAAACGCTCCCTCTGCGATAAGGACCGTGGTCCACGCCGAGCCCATGGCAAAAACCACCGGCGGTGTCACGGCGGCAACGAGCAACAGTTCGGCCAGCATGACGGGGCGACGATAGTGCACCATAAGCACCATGCCGTAGGCAAAGATCACGGCATTGAGCCACAACGCTCCGCCCATTGCCCTGGCGCAAACGTCAAGCGGCGCCACCAGATATGAGCCAGACGACGCGAACAAGATGAGCGCCGAAATCATCAGGTGAAGCACAAGGCTCGCCTCGTAGGCACAAATCACCTTACGGTTATAGGACGAGCGGCGCGATGCGATGAGCGGGACGTGGATCGTCTGCAGACACGCAGCCAGGGCAAAGACAACATCGAGCGCAACGATTTGGGGAAGAATGAGCGAAATCTGCATCGTCACTCACCCGCCCTCGGCATCAAGACGATCATGCGCAGCTGGCCGGGCTCGCCCTCAAGGCGGTATGCCACGTTGCGCCCTTGCAGAGCGCTTTCGAGCTCTTGCGCAGCGGGCGTCTGCGAAAGATCTGCATCATCGTTGGAAAAAAGCGCGGCACGCAGCTCGACACTGCATCGGTCATGATCGCCCAAGTGATACATAAGCGCCGGATGGTCGGTGGTGTAGGCAAAAAACGCAAAGTCATACACGCAGTCGTACAGGGCGCTTACCGTACTGGCGTGCAACGGGCGCCGTATGGCGATAATCGAGGCGCAATCGATATCGATGGTGCGCAGGTCGCTTGCGAGCTCGTTGGCAATGAGCTGAATGCGGTCGCGATCAAAACCGCTCTCCCCGTGCTGTGCCAACGTGAGCGACCCCTTGCGCTTGCAATAGGCGACGAGCATCTTGGCGCGCTGCAGCATGCGGTAACGCTCGTGCGAAGACGATTCATCGGTCAACGGCGGCAGCGAGCTCAGCAGGTCGTACATCCCTTCGAGCGCGCGGGCAAGCGCCTGGTCCACGTCTTGGACCAGCAAGGTCTCGGCCTCTTGGTCTGCCAGGTGCGTCTTAAGGTCGTAGTCGGCGGCGAGCAGCTCATTTTGACGCTGCAGCTCCATACGACGATGTGCCAGTTCACGGTTAAGCTCGTTGAGATCCGACACGTCTTGGGCAAGCAGGGCCGATCCGCCCAGCAGTGGAAAGGCACGGTACATCACATCGGGATCGGACGCCACGGCAAAGGCATGGGCGCGGCTGTGCGCCTGGGTCCGCAACTCCTCGCGCACGCCTACCGGCATTGGCTTTGACACTGGCGTGGCATAGACTTCCTGCAGGTCGTGCGTTAGAACTTTGAGGTCAAGCGGCAAGGTGTCGAAAATGCCGGCGATGTCGTGATATGACGGAATGACACCGCAATCGAGACAGATTTCCATCGCCACCACGCACAGGACGCAATAGACGAGCGAAAAGTTGAACCTCCATGCCCAGGGCACGCGCAACGCATACGAGACGGCAAAGAATGCGCCACCCAGCAGTACGAGCGCCGCCGTGCCCGAGAAACGTTGGATGCGAAAGGACGAGGACCGGCCCACCAGGATAAAAAAGGCCACAAAGTTAAAGGCCGTCCACACTAAGACAGCGAAATAACCCCAGCCGTACGTGTAATCGTTGCTCCAGGTGTCGCTTGTACGGTCAAAGTGGAAGACCTGCTGATGAACATCGTTAGTGAGCACAAATCCGATAAGCAGGATAGCCACAATCCACAGCGCAGCGCAGTAGCGGCGACCCAGGCGGTGTTGCTCCAGACCCGCAAGGCGCAGACCACACAACTGGTAGAGCAGCGGAATGAGCGTCATGGGCACGTAGTACAGGTACCACAGCACGGTGGCATAGAACGGCGTGAACGACTTGTACTTGAGAATGACTTCGATCATCCACAGGGCGCAGATGGTGGCGATGGCAACAAGACGGCGGCGCAACACATAGTCCAAACAGCGCAGATAGACCGATACGCCCCAGATCGAAAATGCAATTGCGGCAACAAGCAACGGCAGAGAGTTCGAATGGACGAGCGCATCCACGACCTCTTCGGACACCTCGCTATAGGCGGGCACGGCGTTAGAAAGTTTGGGGTCGAAGGCGAACAGCGCCGGCAAGACTGCCAAAAGCATGAGGAACATCGCGGTGATGACACCGGCGATAGCAAAGACGCGGTGGCGGTACACCTGATGTGTTATGCCAACAAGGAATCGCGGCATGGCGAAGAGCCTGCCGCCCCTGGGATCCGCCACGGGTGCGGATCGGGCGGCCGCGTTGCCGATATGTCGCTCGCGGGTACCCATAGTGCTTTTAGTGTACCGACAGATGGGTCGAAAAAGCGGGCCGCATGTCCCAAAATCCGCAGACGGCAAGGCGCCCGGCAGCCTCCCCCGTCTGGCACTTCCCGATATCCGCCCGCCCCAAACCACCGCAAAGGAGACAGGCACCTTTGTGGTGGTTTGGGGCAATGCGCTAGTCCACGGTGATGTCGAGATTTTTGCCGATGAGGCCTACGTAGCCGCCTTCGGCTGCCTTGGGGCTGTCAGCATGGCAGAGGACCCACTTGTCGGCCTTCCAATAGCAGTAGCTGTCGCCGGCCGAGGGCATGTCGGCCGCGACCTCGGGGCGCGGGCCGTTGGTGCCGGCAGGCAGCGCCACCATCACCTGGAAGCCGCCGTCGTCGACCATGCAGGGTGTATAGTGCAGCGTGGTGTTGAAGACCTCGACAACCCTGCCCGCCGGCACGCGGAACGCCTTGACGCATGCGGTGTCGAGTTTGCCGCCCTCGATCTCCCAGCGATGCGCCACGAGCAGGATAAAGTCGCGCGCGCCCAGGTTGAACTCGCTCGCGCGGTGATACTCCAGGCAGTTGAGTCGCGTATTGTGGCCATTGCACCAGCCGAGCTGGAAGGGACGGCCACCAAACATGAGAAAGCCAAGCTTGTCGGCATCCTTGACGTCCTCGAGCTCCGGCGCGCTTGCTACGTACTTGCTGCCCTCGGGGATGGGCGTGGAGGCAAGTGCCTCGAGCACGGGCGACGTAAGCTCGGACGGAACGTCATCCCAAACGTTGCCATAGGATTTGAACTCGGGATCGTTGACAGAGTAGATATGCATGTTCACTCCTGTTCGTAAATGTGACTATACGAACATTCTAGAACAAACATGAGCGATTTTGAACGCTCGCCCCGACCAATCAACAAAAAGGCGCCCCCGCATAAGCGAAGGCGCCCAATGCGCGCGTTTTGGACGATAAAGCCCTTATGCCTGCTGATAGTGCAGGTGCTTCTCGTCGATATCGGCCAGGTCGCGGTCGAGGTAGCGGCGCGCGAGCCAGTTAGCCATGGGAAGGTTCTGGTCCAGGTAGTTGCCGCACTCCTCGGGAGCGGCACCGGGGACATCGCCCTCAAAGTCGGCGACAAACTCGAACAGCTCACGCACGAGCGGCAGGATCTCCTCGCTCGTCACCTCGCCAAATACGACGAGGTAAAAGCCCGTGCGGCAGCCCATGGGGCCAAAGTAGACAATGCGGCTCGACCACTCGGCATGATTGCGCAAGAACGTTGCACCCAGGTGCTCGATGGTGTGGCACTCGGCGGTGTTCATGACCGGCTCCTTGTTGGGCGTGGTCAGGCGCAGGTCAAACGTGGTGACGGCAGCACCGGTCGCCGGATCGCGGTCGATGCGGCTCACATACACGCCGGGCTCAAGCAGCAGATGATCAACGGAAAAGCTGGCGATGCGCTCCATGGCAGATCCTCTCGATAGTCAAATTGGGACGGGGCTCTTTTAGCTGGTTCGAATGGTCGTACCAATCATACCAGTCAAAAAAGCCCCGTCCCAAAAAGACAACTTAGCCAAGGACACGGGCCATACGCGTCTTGAACTCGGACAGGAAGCGCGGAGCATCCACGGTCAGTGCCACAAGCGCGCTCTTGTCCGGATCGGACAGGCGGCGCTCATCGCAGATGGTGCGACCGCGGTACTCGCCCAGCAGATCAACACGCAGGTTGCAGCCGAGCGCACCTACGAGCGTGGGGTCGATCGCCACGGCAACGGCCAGCGGATCGTGCAGCGCACAACCACCCAGGTAGGGTGCGTTCATCTCGTACGAGCCAATGTAGTGCTCGACCATGCTCGCAAATGCGCAGCCCGCCATGGTGCCCGAGCCCGTCCAGCCGGCAATGTCGCGGCGTGTGAGCACCACGCGATGCGTCACGTCCAGACCCACCATGGTGAGCTTACGGCCCGAGCGCAGCACCGCGTCGGCTGCCTCGGGGTCGCTCGCCATATTGGCCTCGGCGCCCGCGCTCACGTTGCCGGGCACGGTAAGGGCGCCGCCCATCACGACCACGCGGCC
>URYT01000095.1 GCA_900552185.1 uncultured Collinsella sp.
GCCAGCCCCAAGTGGCAGCCGGCATCGCGTTGACCTGCTCGAGCGTGGTAGCAGCGGTGTTCGTGGTCTGATTCATTATCCGATCGCTCCTTCCATCTCGAGCTTGATCAGGTTGTTCATCTCGACGGCGTACTCCAGCGGTAGCTCCTTGGAGACCGGGTTGGCAAAGCCGTTGACGATCATGGTACGGGCTTCTTCCTCCGGGATACCGCGGCTCATCAGGTAGAACACCTTGTCGTCGCCGATACGTCCGATGGTGGCCTCGTGGCCGATGTCGACGTTCTTGGCGCGGATGTCCATGGCCGGAATAGTGTCGGAGCGGCTCTGGTCGTCGAGCATGAGCGACTGGCAGCTCACGGTTGCCTTGGAGCCCTCGGCCTTGGGCGTGGCCACGATGGAGCTGCGGAACGTCTGGATGCCGCCGCTCTTGGAGATGCCCTTGGTCTCGACGGTCGCCGAGGTCTCGGGCGCGTTGAGCACGACCTTGCAGCCGGTATCGAGGTTCTGGCCGGCGCCGGCAAAGGTAATGCCGGTAAAGCTCGAGCGGGCGCGGCAGCCGTTGAGCACGCTCATGGGGTAGAGGTAGCCCACGTGGCTGCCGAAGGAGCCGCTGATCCACTCGATGTCGCCATCCTCGTCCACGCGCGCACGCTTGGTGTTGAGGTTGTACATGTTCTTGGACCAGTTCTCGATAGTCGAGTAGCGCAGGTGTGCGCGTTTGCCCACAAAGAGCTCCACAGCGCCGGCGTGGAGGTTGGCCACGTTGTACTTGGGCGCGGAGCAACCCTCAATGAAGTGCAGGTCGGCATCGTCCTCGACGATGATGAGCGTGTGCTCAAACTGACCGGCGCCCTTGGCGTTAAGACGGAAGTAGCTCTGCAGCGGAAAATCGAGCTTGGTGCCCTTGGGCACGTAGACAAACGAGCCGCCCGACCACACGGCGCCGTGCAGGGCCGCAAACTTGTGGTCGGTGGGCGGGATGAGCGTCATGAACTTCTCGCGGATGATGACCTCCCACTCGGGGACCTGCAGGGCCTCCTCGATGCCGGAGTAGACGATGCCCATCTTGGCGGCGGTGTCCTGCATGTTGTGGTAGACCAGCTCAGAGTCGTACTGCGCGCCGACGCCCGCCAGGTAGCTGCGCTCGGCCTCGGGGATGCCCAGGCGCTCAAAGGTGTTTTTGATGTCGTCGGGCACCGACTCCCAGTCGTGCTTTTGGTCGGTGTTGGGCTTGACGTAGGTGACGATGTTGTCCATGTCCAGGCCCTCGATGGAGGGGCCCCACGTCGGGTCGGGAAAACGGTTGAAGATCTCGAGGGACTTTAAGCGCAGGTCGAGCATCCACTGCGGCTCGTCCTTTTTGGCGCTAATCTCGCGCACGATGTCGGGCGTGATGCCGGCGTCGAGGCGCTCGAATCCCTCCTCGCCATAGGTGAAGTCGTAGAGGCTGCGGTCGATGTCCGCGACCTCGGTGCGGTTCTTGGTCATTGCGTCGCCCCTTTACGCCTGCTGCTCGGCAGCGGCGGCCTCGGCCTGGGCGCGCTGCTCGGCGGCCTCGCGCTCGAAGGTCTCAAAACCGTTCTTGTCGATCCAGGGGATGAGCGAAGCGTCGTCCTCGCGCACGATGTGGCCCTTGACCATAACGTGGACGCGGTCGACATTCAGGTGCTCCAAGATGCGTGTGTTGTGCGTGATGATGAGCATGGAGCCGTCGCAGCTCTTGCGGTACGCGTCCATGCCGTGGCTGACGGTGGACAGGGCGTCGACGTCCAGGCCGGAGTCGGTTTCGTCCAGGATGGCAAGCTTCGGTTCCAGTAACAGCAGCTGCAGCATCTCCAGCTTCTTCTTTTCGCCGCCCGAGAAGCCCACGCCCAGCTCGCGGTTGAGGTAGGCGGTATCCATGTTGAGCTCGGCCGCGAGCTCCTTCACGCGACGGCGGAACTCCTTGCCCTTCATCTCCAGGCCGGGGCGGCCGGCGATGCTGGCGCGCAAAAAGCTCGACAGCGGCACGCCCGGAATCTCGACCGGGGCCTGGAAGCTCAGGAACAGGCCGGCGCGCGAGCGCTTGTCGGTGGTGAGCTCGGTGATGTCCTGGCCGTCAAAGACGATGCGGCCGTTGTTGACCGTGTAAACGGGGTCGCCCATGACCAGGTGGCCGAGGGTGGACTTGCCGGCGCCGTTGGGTCCCATCAGAACGTGGGTCTCGCCGGCGGCGACGTTGAGGTTGACGTTGTGGAGGATGGTCTTTTCGTCCACGGAGGCGGTCAGACCTTCGATGGAAAGCAGCGGATTTGCGCTCATGCTGTCCCTCTCTGTATATGGTGTACTCATAGGTGTACTAAACCCTAGGAATCTTCTCGGAATAAAGTTACTATGGGTTCGGCGTTAGTCAAGGGAAAACCCGACTAATCCACTCGACTTTTTAGATGAGGGACATAAAATCAGGTTTGTTTGCCCCGCGTGCATAGGATTTGGGACAAACAAGCCTGGTTTTGTCCCAGTAACGATGGGAGGGTAGGTATGCTCATTTCTTCTAAGGGCCGCTATGCCCTCCGACTGATGATCTATATCGCGGCGCTGGGCGACGCCGAGGGCAAGATTGCCCTGCGCGAGGTTGCCGACCGCGAGCATATCTCGCAAAAGTATCTGGAGCAGCTGGTTCGTCCGCTTATGAAGGCGGGCCTGCTTAAGAGCGTGCGCGGCAAGGGCGGCGGCTACATGATGGCCAAGGACCCGGCCGAGGTGCGTGCTGGCGACATCCTGCGCGCCGTCGAGGGCAGCACGGCTCCGGTGGCGTGCGACGGCATCGACAACAGCTGCGCCCGCAGCGACCTGTGTTCCACCGTCAAGTTCTGGCGCGGCCTGGACGAGGTCATCGAGAACTATGTTGACGGCGTGACGTTGGCCGACTTGGCCGCCGTCCCCGAGATCAACTTTGACATTAAGCTGTAGGTTGAGCGCAATTCCTTAAGATTTCGCGGAGGGTTGTTGCCGTTTACCGAGGGGTTGTTGTGCAACAACGGGCGAGCTGCAATACTTAGTTTTATCTTTGCAAACTGCACTTTAACTACACCAATGCAGGGAGGATCTTATGCAGCCCAAGCATTCTGCTATTGTCGCGGGCCTGACGCTGGCGCTTTCGTTTAGCGCCGTTACCGCGCCCGCGCCCGCCGCTGCCGAGGAGCCCACGCCGGGCGTTGCCTCGGATGCCACCGATATCGATAAGGGCCTTTACACCCAGCAGTCCTTCTCGGGCGTGCTGAGGTCGGTCCAGGGCGTTTCGTTTGTCAACGTGACTCCCGAGATAAAGTACTTTACCAAGTACGAGAGCCATGGCAACTACAACCAGGGCTTTTCGTACGGTGACGGCTATAACGCGCTGGGTTATTACCAGTTCGACCGTCGTTGGTCGCTCATTCCGTTTATGAAGCAGGCCTACAACTACAACCCCGAAAAATACAGCATGCTCAAGGATGCGATTGATCGCGGCGGCGAGATTTCCAACGCGAGCAATGCCATGTACGAGAACGGCCAACTTACCGAGCTGGGCCGTATTGCGCAGGAGGCCTTCCAGGGCGCTTATAACACCGATCCTGTCGAGTTCTCGGCGCTTCAGGACGCTTATGCGTACAACTCGTACTATGCGGTGACCGAGGCGTGGCTCAAGAGCGCTCTTGGCATTGACATCTCCGGCCGCGCCGATTGCGTCAAGGGCATGGTGTGGAGCATCACCAACATGTGCGGCACCGGTGGTTGCAGGGATTTCTTCCGTTGGGCAAATCTTTCCAACGATATGTCCGACCGCGAGTTTGTGACGGCGCTCTCCAATAGCGTGGTCGATAACGTCGCTACCAAGTATTCGAGCCAGCCCCAGTATCATGAGGGCTGGAAGAATCGTTATAAGAATGAGCTGAAGGACTGCTTGGCTTATATCGCCGAGGACGAGGCAGCCGCTGCGACGCCCGTGCAGCCCGAGCCTACGCCGGCGCCCTCGCCGACACCTGATTCGAATGACGACTCGAGTGACGATCCCAACGATGACAGGATGGATGCGCCCTCGACCGATGCTGACGGTAATGGCTCTGCTGGTGGCATTACCAACGACGGTTCCATCTCGAACGGCTCTGCTGCGGGCGATTCGTCTTCAAGCTCTGCCGGCAATACGGACAGCGACGCTTCTGGTTCGACCGGCGCTGACACCTCTAACTCATCCACCGGCTCGAGCGATTCGTCCGTTGACACCGGCTCTAACAACGGCTCCGGCTCTGACGCAACCCCTGATTCCGATGCTTCCAAGGACGACTCGAATAAGGCGCCGGACGCTCCCGTTGCTTCGCCGGACAAGAAGCCTTCTTTTTCCGAGCAGCTTGGTTCTACGCTGGGCTCTTCGCTGATGGCTGGCGTCAATAATGGCTCGACTCAGAACAAGGACAACTCTGATCAGGTTTCCACGGAAAAGACCGAGGCCGCAAAGGGCGACTCCAAGGATGAGGCTTCCGAGAAGACCGTATCCGATAAAGGTTCTAGCTCGGAGGAGAAGGACGACAAGTCCACTCAGAAGAAGGACGAGGATAAGAAGTCTGAATCTGAGGAGAAGGACGAGAGCAAGGGCAAGACCAAGGACGGAAAGCAGCAGGGCGAGGACAACGGTAAAGGCAACACTGACAACCGGAACCAGGAGCAAAATGACTCCAAAAAGGTGACCACCACGACGACTACAACGACCAAGTCATCTGGCGGTAACATGCCCAAGACGGGCGACCTTATCGTTATGGCGAGCCTTGCCAGTGCAAGCTTGGCCACACTGGGCGCTACGTCTATCGTAAGTGGTAAGCATAAGCTCGATCAGCAGAAGAAAGCTTCTGGGGAGGACAGCTCGGAGGAGTAGCCTCTCGGTTGCTAGATAACTAAAGAGTTGGGACGGGGTCCGGTGCGAATGCATAGGGCCCCGTTTTGTTGTGCAACGATTAGTTATGCCCCCTCACACCTCTTGTTGCTACCGTTGCCCGATATGTTCGCGCGGCGTCGTCGGTACGCGCGAGGCGGTCATTACAATTGGCATCGTGTTGCGATTTAGGGGGAACGTTTTGGTGCCTGAACAGGCGAATAATGGTTGTGATGCCGGCTTTGGCGTGCGCTTGATCGGCTGTGCCGACGATGCGGTTTTGCCCATTGGCATGCACGACTATGCGGAGGCCCTTGGTTGCTGCATGTTGGTTGACAAGACCATGTTTATTGCCGATGTGTTGGACTGCGACGCGTCCGTTGTGGTGTGCTGTCGACCCGAGGGTTTTGGCAAGAGCATGAACTTGTCGATGCTCAGGTCTTTTCTGGAGCGTCCAGCGGTCGGTCGCTCTGGTCAGCGTTTATTTGCCGATGCTCAGATTTGGGATGCAGACGGTGGGCGCTATCGGGATGAGTATGCTTGCTATCCGGTGATATCGCTGGACTTTTCTGGCGCTGCGAGGCGTGGTGCCGCTATTGCCGATGTCGTGCGCGATGCCCTTTCGGGCGAGTGCGCTCGCTTGTTGGCGCTCTTGGAGGCTCCTGATTTAGCTCGAGATAAGGTGCGTCACATCGAACGCGTCGCGCGTGATGTGGCGAGCGCGGACGAGGTTGACTCGGTGCTCGGTGTGCTCATTGAGCTGCTGGAGATGGCCTGCGATGAGCAGGTTGTATTGCTCGTTGATGGGTACGATGCGGCGTGGTCTCGCCGTGCGAGCGCGAGGGACGCTTCCGACGCCGATCCGGCAGGGCTATTCGATCGCGTGCTGTTCGACGCCATTGCCACTGCGCGCGATTCGTTGCGGCTGACGTGTCTGATGGGGGAGCGTCCCAGTCCTGCCGAAGCGGCGCTTTCTTCGCGCAGTTGCTTGTATTGTCTGTCGACGCCGCTTTCGACGTGGTGTGACCGTTGGTTCGGCTTTTCGGATGCCGAGGTCCAGGCTCTGTTGAATCATGCTGGGCGCGAGGAATACCTGGATGATGCGCGTGAATGGCTCGAGGGGTATCGGTTTGGCAGGGCCTATTGCTCGAGTCCAGAGCGTGTAATCGGTTTTCTGGACCGAGGCTGCACGGCGCCTGTGCGTGCCGATCTGTATGGATATGCCGATTGCCTGAGTAGGGTAGTTGCCGGGTGGAATCTCGACCGCCTTTCGGTCTTGTTTGATTTGCTCGAGGCCCATGGGTGCGCTGAGGTCCCGCTTTGTTTGGGCACTGCAGAGCCAGATGTCTCGCCTGACGATGGCATGTGGACAGCGCTGTATCTGTCCGGTTTCCTGACGACAGATATGACTGAGGAGCCAGAGCATGGCGATCGCCTCCGTGTTTTGCGATTGCCCAATAAAGAGCTTCGCCAGGTCTTGCGTCTAGTAATTGTTGAGTGGTTTGAGTGCGCTGCAGAAGACATTCGAGACGTCGATGCGTTTCGCGACGGGCTGTGCCATGGGAACGAGGATACCGTGAGGCGGGCGCTAAGCCGCATCTTAGGAGATGCGGGAATCGGTGCGACCGACCCAGATGCGCCACTGCCATATCATCTGCTCTTGCAGGGGCTCTGCTTTGGCTTGCCGGGCTATGCCAATCCTGCCTCGAGGCGAAAGTGTGGCGCGGGTCGCTGCGACATCCAGGTTTTTCCTACGGGCGCCGTGTTCGACATAGCCGATACGATCGGTATGCTCGATGAACGTCCGCTGATAACGATCAACATGATGTATGACCCCGGTGTGGATGCGCTGGGCCTGGAATTGCTGGCCGTGCAGGCGCTGCTCGACATAGAGCGCGACGGCATCGACGAAATCCGTGTACCGCGCCCCGGCGTGGGTCGCATGCGCTGGGGGTTCGGTTTTGATGGGCAGCATGTGGCTACGGTGTGCCAGCGGCTTTAAGCGCTGAGGTGTTTCCGGCTTCCGTTACTCGGTGTCCTTCATGGGCGGCATGGGCTTCCAGTTGGGATCCTTGATGATCTTGCGGGCGTCCTTCATGCCACGGCGCAGCGCCGGAATACCGGTCTTAAAGCACTTATCGACCGCAGCCAGGCGAATGAATTCCTTGCAGAAGGTCGCGGCGTTGCCCAGACGGAACAGCACGGGGTGATAGTCGCCGTAGATCTGCATGTAGCGGGCGAGGAAGCCTCGGTTGCGCATGATGTAGTAGCGGTTGGTGTCGCTCGTGGAGTTGAGCTGGCGCTTGCCGGCGATATCCCAGTTAGAGACGGCGCGGGCGCGCTTGAGCACCACG
>URYT01000096.1 GCA_900552185.1 uncultured Collinsella sp.
TCTCGGAAGGCACGTGCAGACCTTTCGTCATGGCCTCCTACCTTTCTTTCGGGCCTTTCGGCCGAATCTCTCAGCGCCCTTCCATAGCGGACGCTGCTTGCTGACAGCACTAGTTATATCCAAATTCCACCCGCAATTCCACCTCGCCCCCGAACGGTCAACAAAGTGCGATGAACGGTATATCGCATGAGATTCCCCCATAATGTACTTCGGCGTTCTAAAGTAACTTTTCTAAGGTAAACGCTCTTTTTTCCTAAAAACTATTTGCAATTGCATCTCTAAACTTTTGATTCAGAATTGCATAGCTAAATCGGTTTTATGTATATAAATGATGTTTGTTTACGTTTCCGCCTGCATTCAATGATATTCAGCTATCCATCATTCTTATTCACACTTACGTACCAGTTGAGTGAGGATATAGACCGCTTGCAGACGAGCAGGGCGTCAGTCCTATGACTTGTCAGCGTAAGAAGTAGGTAAAGATACCGTTCGCACAATACGTCCGTGCCACAAGTCGACTAAATTGAGACAATAGTGAATAGGGTTAGGCTACCGTCCCCTGCGGGGACTGAACGGACAGATGCATATGCCGAGCAAAATCGAAAAAAAGCAAGCCGCCGCAAAGCTGCGCAAACCGCCTCGCGACTTCTCGTACACGCAGAACCGAGAGCTCAGCTGGCTACGCTTTGACAACCGTGTGCTTGACGAAGCCTTCGATGAGACCGTTCCGCTGTTCGAGCGTCTAAAGTTCGTATCGATTTTCGAGTCTAACCTCGACGAGTTTCTCATGGTGCGCGTGGGCGGCCTGTCCGATCTGGCAGAGCTCAAAAAGCAACCTGTCGACAACAAGAGCAATATGACCGCCTCCGAACAGGTCGATGCTGTCATGGCCGAAATGCCCGGGCTCCTTACCCGTTGGGAGTCCATCTTTAAGAGCATCGAGGGCAAGCTCGACACCTTGGGCGTTCACCGCGCCCGCATCGATTCGCTTACGCCCGAGGAGCGCACCTTTGTAACCCGCTACTTCCAGGCCTACGTGTCGCCGGTCATCTCGCCGCTGGTCATCGATCCTCGCCACCCCTTCCCCAACCTACGCAATGGCGCGCTCTATCTGGCCTGTGGTCTGGACGGCGCCACCGACGAGGAGAGCCTGCTGGGCCTTATCGAGATTCCCGCCTCGATGAACCGCGTGGTCGAGATCCCCTCGCCCACCGGCACCTACTCCTACATCTTGCTCGAGGACGTCATCCTCGCCTGCCTGGACAGCTGCTTTGGCTCCTATAAGCCGCTGGATCGTGCGCTGATCCGCGTCACCCGCAACGCCGACATCGATCCGGACGGCGAGGGCGTCGAAGAGGAGGAGGACTACCGCCAGCACATGAAGCGCATCCTCAAGAAGCGCCTGCGTCTGCAGCCGGTAGTGCTCGCGGTCTCGGGGTCGCTCGAGAAGGCAACGCTCAAGACCATCCGCAAGGCGCTCGAGCTTTCGCGCCGCTCTGTCTTTACCTGCGATATCCCGCTCGACCTGGGCTACGTCTTTGGCATTGAGGGCAAGATTCCCGAGCACCTGCGCAACGAGCTGCTCTTTACGCCGTTTAGGCCGCAGCCCAATCCCACCATCGACATGACCCGCTCCATCCGCGAGCAGGTGCTGCAGCACGACAAGCTGCTCTTTTATCCCTACGAGGCCATGAACCCCTTCCTGGATCTGGTGCACGAGGCCGCCTACGACCCCGAGTGCATCTCGCTGCGCATCACGCTCTACCGCGTGGCCAAGCAGAGCCGCCTGTGCGAGTCGCTGATCGATGCTGCCGAGAACGGCAAAGAGGTCACGGTGCTCATGGAACTTCGTGCCCGCTTTGACGAGCAGAACAACATCGAGTGGGCCGAGCGCCTGGAAGAGGCCGGCTGCACCGTCATCTATGGTTCCGAGGGCTTTAAATGCCACTCAAAGATCTGCCAGCTCACCTATCGCGAGGGCATGGCGCTAACGCGCCTCACGCTTTTGGGCACCGGCAACTTTAACGAGAAGACGGCCAAACTCTACAGCGACTTTATGCTCATGACAGCCCATCCCGGCATCGGCGAGGACGCCAACCTGTTCTTCCGCAATCTGTCGCTGGGCAACCTGCGCGGCGACTACCGCTTCCTGGGTGTGGCGCCCGTCGGACTGAAACCGCTCATCATGCGCGGGCTTGACCGCGAGATCCAGCGCGCCCTTGCCGGCGAGCCCGCCCGCGTGTTCTTTAAGCTCAACTCGCTGACCGACCGCGAGGTTATCGACAAGATCGCCGAGGCATCGTGTGCCGGCGTGCGCGTAGACATGATCATCCGCGGCATCTCGTGCCTCAAGCCCGGTGTTCCGGGCAAGACCGAGAACGTGCATGTCCGCTCCATCGTCGGACGCTTTTTGGAGCACGCGCGCGTCTATGCTTTCGGCGTGGACTCGGACATGATTTACCTGAGCTCGGCAGACATGATGACGCGCAACACCGAGCACCGCGTGGAGATTGCCTTCCCCGTGCTCGACCCCACCTGCCGCGCCCTAGCGCACGAGTACATGGGCATGCAGCTGCGCGACAACGTGAAGGCCCGCAGCCTCACGAGCGACGGCACCTGGGTCCCCGTGGAGCGTGCAGAGGGTGAGAAACCCTTCAACTCGCAGGAAGCCCTGCTGGAGCGTGCCTATCGCAACGCCGAGGCCGCCGCGCAGCAGCGCGCACAGGAGAAGGAACGTGTGGCCGAGGAGGCCATTCAGGCCGAGGTTGAACACGGAGCAGCTGCCAAACCGGAAGCGGTTGCAGCTCCCCCGGTGAATGAGCCCGAGGCTGCCGCAGAGCCCGCCGTGGAGAAAGCGCCCGAGCCCGCTACTGCGACTCCGGAGCCCGCCGCCGAGGCAAAGCCCGCCCCTGCTCCTGAGCCGCAGCCGGCCACACCCAAGGTCCAAGAGGTCCAGGCGACCGTCATTGAGCCCGAGCCCGCACCTGCACCTCAGCCCGAGCCGCAGGTCACCAAGACCGCACCCGAGACGAGCGCCCGTCGCGATAAGCCCGCCGGCAAGACCAAGGCCATCGAGCGCCATCGCCCCGGTCGCGTGCGCATGGGCCTGGGTCTGATCGGCCTGGGTCTTAAGACGCTCATTACCGGCAAGACGAAATAGTCGTTTGTAGAAGCAGTTTGTAGAAGCGCCCCGCATTTGAGGAAAGCCTCGGATGCGGGGCGCTTTTCCCTGCTACCATGGTGCGAACAACAACGCGAATGACAGGCAGGAATATGAAGCTCACTATAGAATCGATGACCTACGGCGCCGACGGGCTGGCGCACGCCGACAACGGCAAGGCCGTCTTTGTGCAGGGCGCCGTGGCAGGCGACACCGTCGAGGCCGAGGTCGTACAGGACGGCAAGTCGTTCATGCGTGCCCGCACCACCGAGATTCTGGAGCCAAGCCCCGATCGCATTCAGCCTCCCTGCCCCTTCGTGGGCATCTGCGGCGGCTGCTCGTGGGGCAATCTCTCACGCACGGCACAGCTCGCCGCCAAGGAGCAAAATCTGCGCTCCACGCTCGAGCGTATCGGCAAGTTCAGCCCCGATCAAGTCGATGAACTGGTGCAACCCATCCGCCACACCAAGGATGATTGGGGCTACCGCAATAAAATCGAACTCGAGCCGACCGTTGTAAACGGCCGCGTGCGTCTTGGCATGCACGGTGTCGATCCTCGCAAGATCGTGACCGTCGATTCGTGCCCGTTGTTCGACAAACGCTTCCCCAAGGCACTCAAATCGGTCGTCGGCGCGCTCAATTATCTGAGCGGCAGCCACGACCTGGGCCTTGAGCGCGTGGGCATTCGCGCCTCGCGTCGCACCAAGGCACTCGAGGTGGCGCTCTGGACGCCTACGGGCTCTTTCCCGCGCTCGCAAGTCTCGCGCGTGTTGGCAGACGCCGCGCACCCCACAAGTGTCGTACGCGTGATGAGCAAGGGCGAAAAGAAGGCCCGCCGTGTTTCCAAGGTCGAAATGCTCGCCGGAGAGGGCTCATGGACCGAGAATATCGCCGAGGGTCAGATGCGCTTGTCTGCCCCGTCTTTTTTCCAGGTCAACACCAAGGGTGCCGAGATTTTGATCGAGCTTGTCATGGAAGCGCTCGACCCGCAGGAAGACGAGCTTGCCGTGGACCTGTACTGCGGTGCCGGTACCTTTACCCTGCCGCTCGCCCGCCGCTGCGACTTTGTCGCCGCCGTCGAGGCCTACGGCCCGGCCGTGCGCGACCTGCGCCGCAACCTCGAGATCAACAAGCTCGATAACGTCGACGTCATTGGCGGAGACGCGGTGCGCGAGTTCCCCGACCAGGATGCCGACGTCTTGGTGGTCGACCCGCCGCGCGCAGGCCTCGCCCCCGAAGCGATCGACCTTATCGCCAGCACGAGTGCCCGCGATGTCGCCTACGTGAGCTGCGACCCGGCCACCCTGGCGCGCGATCTCAAACGCTTTGTCGAAGAAGGCACCTTCTCCCCCGTAAAGATCACGCCAGTCGACCTGTTCCCACAAACCTTCCACTGCGAGACCGTCGTCCACCTTAGGCGCAACTAGCTACTTAATCATTGCTCAGAAAAATCATTGGGAAATCGAGCGTGGCAAGCGGAGGTCTTCGGGGTATAAGACGGCTAATTGTATGCCGCCTATGAAAGGAACCCTCATGCCCAGCGTTGCCGTTCTCGCCGCCGATGGCTTTGAAACTATTGAATGCTTGACCATGGTCGATGTCATGCGTCGCGGCGGCGTGCGTGCCACGCTCGTCTCGATTATGCCCACGCGTGAGGTCGTAAGCTCGCTGCAGATCCCCGTGACCTGCGATGCGCTCTTTGATGAGATCAACTTTGACGAGTACGACTGCGTCGTGCTGCCCGGCGGCCTGCCCGGTGCCACCAACCTGCGCGCCGATCAGCGTGTCTGCGACGTGGTCTGCGAGTTCGCCGCGACCAAGCACGTCGCCGCCATCTGCGCCGCCCCGTTTATCCTGGGCGAGCTCGACCTGCTCGAAGGGCGCCACGCCACGTGCTTCCCTGGCTTTGAGAAAAGCTTCCCCGAAGGCGCCTATACCGGCGAGAAGGTCACGCAAGACGGCAACATCATCACTGCCAGCGGCATGGCACAGTCACCCCCCTTTGCATTGGAGCTGCTGCGCACGCTCGCCGGCGACAAGGCCGTCGAGAAGGTCGCCGAGGACATCCAACTATGATTTTGGCTTCTCAATCGCCGCGCCGCATAGAGCTGATGCGCGAGGCAGGCTACAACATTCGCGTGATTCCCGCGGATATCGACGAAACGCCCTTTGATGGCGAGCCCCCGCTCACGCTTGTCGAGCGCTTGGCACGCGCCAAGGCGGCTGCCGTTGCTGCCGAGTATGCCGATCCCAATGAGTTGACCGTCGCGGCCGACACCATCGTCACCTTCGACGGCAAGATTTTGGGCAAGCCGGCAACCGAGGGCGAGGCGCGCACCATGCTTCGTGAGCTTTCGGGCCGCACGCACCAGGTCGCAACCGGCGTCTGCATCGTTAAGGCAGGCGATACGGCCGCCCCGCATGCCGCCGAGAGCCTGTCGTTTGTCGATGTGACCGACGTGACATTCTACGAGCTCACCGACGAACAGATCGAGCGCTACGTCGCCTCGGGTGAGCCCATGGACAAGGCCGGCGCCTACGGCATTCAGGGCACAGGCGGACGCATGCTCGTGCACGATATTTCGGGCGACTTCTATAACGTGGTGGGCCTACCCATCGCCCGCGTCGCGCGCGCGATTCAAAAACTCTCGTAATTGCATCTGGCGCTGGGTATCCCCCGGCGCCTACAATTTTGGCGTACCGTACGGATCCCGACCGGGCACAAGGCGCGGCGGAAAACCGATAGGAGTTAAACATGGATACACTGCTCGAGGCCATTGACGTCTGCGATGTCGATGGCTTTTGCTATGGCAACTATACGGACGAGGAGGCCGGCACCGGTTGCACCGTAATCGTGGCGCCCGAGGGTGCCACCGGCGGCGTTGACGTTCGCGGCGGTGCTCCAGCATCGCGCGAAACCGACCTGCTGCGACCCGAGAACACCGTCGACAAGGTCCACGCCGTCTGCCTTTCGGGCGGATCGGCCTTTGGCCTCGAAGCGGCGTGGCCCGCGAGCTTGAGAGCCGCGGCATCGGCCTTCCCGTCGGTCCCACGCAGGTGCCTATCGTGTGCTCCAGCTGTATCTTCGATCTTGCCTTTGGCGACCCCACCGTGCGCCCCGACATTGAGGCCGGTATCGCCGCCGTGCGCGAAGCACTCGACCACACCCCCACCAAGCTCGAACAGGGCAACGTAGGCGCCGGCACGGGCGCCACCGTGGGTAAGCTCATGGGGCCTGCCACCTGCATGAAGGCCGGCCTTGGAGCTGCTGCCGTGGCGCTCGGCCCCATCAAGGTGGGCGCCGTGGTCTCGGTCAACGCCTGCGGCAACGTTGTCGACCCCTTCACCGGCGAGTGGGTTGCCGGTATGCGCGCCGCAGCCGATAGCGACCAGATCGTCGACATGGAACTCGCAGCCTTTGCCGCCGCCGGATCCATGCAGATGCCTCTCGACCGCACCAACACCACCATCAGCTGCATCGTCACCAACGTGGAACTCACTAAGGCACAAGCCACCAAGGTCTCCCAGATGGCCGCAGACGCCTACGCACACGCCATCCGTCCCACGCACACCACCAACGACGGCGACACCATCTACGTTCTCGCAAGCGGCTCGCTCGGTACCGATGCGTCCGCGCGCATCCCGCTCGACCTGATCGGGCTCGTCGCCACACGCGCGCTTGAGGCGGCCATCGTCGCCGGGTGCACCGAGGCGACAGCCCTACACGGGCTCCCCGCCCATCGCGACATCGCGGCCCCTTAATCAACGATCGGGCCCATCCAAGCCGTTCGCGGACAACGCCCCGCCCCTCACCGGACATCCGGCAGGACGCGGGGCGTTGCTCTATGCTGATAGCATCTTTTGACCATCACGATATTCAAGGCTCCACGATGTCCGATTCAACTCCAAATCCCACCGTTCAAGACGCGCCGCACAAGCATGGCATCAGCCTCATGGGGCTCATCGCGCTCGTCATCAGCTCGGCAATCGGCTCGGGCGTGTTCGCACTCTCCACTGATGTCTCGGCCGCCGCGGCTCCCGGACCCGCGCTCATTGCCTGGCTCA
>URYT01000097.1 GCA_900552185.1 uncultured Collinsella sp.
CCGGGGAGCCCATCGACCTGCAGGAACTGGACGCCTTTTTGGACCGGCGGAAACCGGGCAAGAGCCCTCTCTCCACCACCCGGAAGGAATCGGACGCGCCCATCTTTCTCTCAGGGCTTGAGCATGGCGTCACCTGCGGCGCGCCGCTGTGCGCCATCATCGAAAACAGCGACCAGCACTCCTCAGATTACCAAGAGCTTCAGGATAAGCCTCGGCCCGGCCACGCGGATTACACCGCCTACATCAAATGGGACGGCCACGCGGACATGCGCGGCGGCGGGCATTTCTCCGGCCGCCTAACGGCCCCCTTATGCATCGCCGGCGGCATCGCCCTGCAGGCACTCGAGGCCCGCGGTATCAAGGTCATGGCGCACGTCGCGCAGATCGGCGGCATCTCCGACCTGCCCATGGACGACATGGTCTATCGCGAGGCCGACCGCAAGGCGATCCTTACGAACGACCTGCCCTGCATTGACGCCGCCGCTGCCGGTCGCATGCGCGAGGAAATTCTGGCCGCGCGCGATGAACTCGACAGCATCGGCGGCATCGTGGAGTGCGGCATCTATGGGCTTCCCGCGGGCATTGGTGACCCCATGTTCGACGGCATCGAGAACCGCATCGCGCAAATCGCGTTTGGCATTCCCGCCGTAAAGGGCGTGGAGTTTGGCATGGGCTTTGCCGTGGCCGCCATGCGCGGCAGCGAGAACAACGATCCGTATCGCATCGACGCCGAGACCGGCGAGATCGAGGTTGAGTCCAACAACGCCGGCGGCATCCTGGGCGGTATTTCGACCGGCGCGCCCGTCATGTGGCGCATGGCCGTAAAGCCGACGCCCTCAATTGGCCGCGAGCAGCAGACGGTGGACATGGACGCCATGGAAAATGCCGAGCTCTCGGTCCACGGCCGTCACGATCCCTGTATCGTCCCCCGAGCCGTCCCCGTAGCCGAAGCAGCAGCTGCCCTCGCGATTTGGGACGCCCTCCTAGAGGACGCCGCCCAGCGCTAAAAATCTCCGGGGGCCAGCTCCGGCCCCCACGCCCACCCAGTGATTTTTCTGGGACGGGGATTAAAAAATCATTGTGTACACAATGATTTTTTAATCCCCGTCCCAGAAAAATCACCGACACGTGAAAGGGGTCCCTATGGACCTTGCTGACATCCGCCAGGCCATCGATGACATCGACACCACGCTCCTCAACAGCTTTATCGAGCGCATGGACATTGCCACCGAGGTCGCCAAATCAAAGATCGAGATGGGCAAGGCCGTCTTCGACCCCGCCCGCGAGCGCTCCAAACTCAACAACCTCGCCAGCCGCGCGCCCGAGCGCTACGAGGCGCAGACCATCACCCTGTTCCGTCTCCTCATGAGCATGAGCAAGGCCGAGCAGCAGCGCTACATCAACGAGTTCAAGGGCATCACCGTCTCGCAAAAGGCCCACGCCACGGCTGCAGCCTCCGACACGGCCTTCCCTCAAACGGCCACCGTTGCCTGCCAGGGCGTGGAAGGTGCCTATAGCCAGATCGCCGCGTGCAAACTCTTCGACGTGCCCGACATCGCGTTTTTCGAGACCTTCGAAGGCGTTATGCGCGCTGTGCGCGACGGCTTCTGCGAGTTTGGCGTGCTGCCCATCGAGAACTCCACCGCCGGCTCGGTCAACGCCGTCTACGACCTGCTCGCCCAGTTCGACTTCCACATCGTGCGCTCGCTTCGCCTCAAGATCGACCACAACTTGCTCGTCAAGCCCGGCACCAAGCTCGCCGACGTGCGCGAGGTCTACAGCCACGGCCAAGCCATTGCCCAGTGTGCCGGCTTTATCGAGTCCCACGACCTGCACGCCACCAAGTACCCAAACACGGCCATGTCGGCCGAGATGGTCGCCAACTCCGAGCGCACCGACGTCGCCGCCATCGCCTCGCGCAGCTGTGCCACGCTGTATGGCCTCGAGGTGCTGGAGCCCAATATCCAAGACTCGGACAACAACTACACGCGCTTTGTCGTCATCGGCCGCGAGCCGCGCGTCTACCCCGGCGCTAATCGCACCTCGCTCATGATCACCACGGCCAACGAGCCGGGCGCGCTCTATCGCGTACTCGAGCGCTTATACGCACTCAACATCAACCTCATCAAGCTCGAGAGCCGCCCCATCCCCGGTCGCGACTTTGAGTTTATGTTCTACTTTGACCTGGACTGCCCCTTTGGCAGCAAGGCCCTCGACGACCTGCTCGATTCCATCGACGACGTGTGCGAGAGCTTTACCTACTTTGGCAGCTACACGGAGGTGCTCTAGATGACCGATACCGCCGCAACCCGCCCCTACGGCGTGCTGGGCCGCGTGCTGGGCCACAGCTACACCCCGACCATCTACAAAGAGCTCGCAGGCCTGGAGTATGTGCGTTTTGAGCGTGAGCCCGAGGATCTTGAGGCTTTTATGACGGGCGACGAGTGGGAGGGCGCCAACGTGACCATCCCCTACAAGCGCGCCGTCATGGAGTACCTGGACGAGCTGAGCCCGCTCGCCAAGCGCATGGGAAACGTCAACACCATCACGCGCCTGCCTGACGGTCGCCTGCGTGGCGACAATACCGACTACTTTGGTTTTCAGTGCCTGGTCGAGGAGCTGGGCGTTGAGGTTGCTGGCAAAAAGGCCCTCGTGCTCGGTGCCACCGGTGGCGCGGGCACCACGGCCAGCATGGTGCTCGGCGACCTGGGCGCCACCGTGGTGCCCGTGGGCCGCACGAGCGAGGTCAACTACGGCAACATCGCGCAGCAGTCCGACGCCGCCCTGCTCGTCAACTGCACGCCCACCGGCATGTTCCCCCATTGCCCCGACGCGCCTTGCACACTCGAAGGGCTCAATGCGCTCGAGGGCGTCATCGACATCGTCTACAACCCCGCCCGCACGGGACTCATGCTCGAGGCCGAGCGCCGCGGCATCCCCTGCATCGGCGGCTTGCTAATGCTCGTGGCCCAAGCGGCACAGGCCGTCGAGCGCTATACCGGCCAGGTCACCCCGCGCGAGCGCATCTTGGACGTAACGGAGCGCTTGTCACGTCGCGAACAGAACATCGCGCTGATCGGCATGCCGGGTTCGGGCAAAACCCGCGTGGGCGAGCAGATCGCAATGCTGACGGGTCGCGAGCACATCGACCTGGACCGCGCCCTCGAGGAACGCCTCGGCATGCCCTGTGCCGACTATATCGTCGAGCGCGGCGAGGCGGCCTTCCGCGAGCAGGAGACGGCGGCCCTGGCCGACATCTCCAAGCGCAGCGGCCTGGCGCTCTCAACCGGCGGCGGCATAGTCACGCGCGACGAGAACTATCCGCTGCTGCACCAGAACAGCCAAATCGTGATGCTCAACCGCAAGCTCGAAGAGCTCGCCCACAAGGGCCGCCCCATCACCGCCCGCGACGGCATCAAAAAGCTGGCGGAACAGCGCATGCCGCGCTACCGCGCCTGGGCCGACTACATCATCGACTCACGCGACTGCGCCGCCAACACCGCCCAAGCCCTCCTCGACACCCTCCCACCCGCTCTCTAACCAAAACCACCACAAAGGGGACAGGCACCTTTGTGGTGGCTTTCCAACCGCAAAGGAAGCAACCATGAAAGCACTCGTCATCAATGGCCCCAACCTCAACATGCTCGGCATTCGCGAGCCGGGCATCTATGGCAGCGACAACTACGACCGCTTAGTGCAGATCTGCCAGGAAGCGGGCGCCGCACAGGGCTTCGACGAGGTCGAGGTCTTCCAGTCCAACCACGAGGGCAACATCATCGACAAGATCCAGGAGGCGTACGGCATGGTCGACGGCATCGTCATCAACCCGGCCGCCTACACGCACACAAGCGTGGCCATCCTGGACGCGCTCAAAGCCGTCGCCATCCCTGCCGTCGAGGTTCACATCAGTGCCGTCGAGACGCGCGAGGACTTCCGCCAGATGAGCTACGCCCGCCTAGCCTGCTTCGCCACCATCACCGGCGAGGGCCTACAGGGCTACGCCCACGCGCTGGAGCTGCTGAGGGAGTATCTCGAAAAGTAAAATGCCAACCCCAACAAACAGCAGCGGCTTGCTCGCGCTCGGCTCCAGCAGCACACAAAATGAAAAAAGCCCAGACCACCAAGCGGTCTGGGCTTAATAAACGATGGTGCTCCATGGCGGATTCGAACCGTCGACCTTGGGATTAGAAGTCCCCTGCTCTATCCAACTGAGCTAATGGAGCAAATAACCGCACGCCCAAGCAAGCACAAGCCTGTCAGGCGCAAGTAATTATAACCTAGTTGAACTGCTCGCGGTACGCCTTGCAGACCTCATCGACCGGGCCGTCCATGCGAAGGTCACCCTTCTCAATCCAAACGGCACGCTGGCAGATGCGCTCAACCTGCTCCATAGAGTGCGAAACGAACAGAACCGTCACGTCGCCGCTCTGGATAAAGTGCTGGATGCGGGCCTCACACTTTTGCTGGAAGAACACATCACCAACGGACAGCGTCTCGTCAACGATCAGAATATCGGGCTCGGTAATCGTCGCGATTGCAAAGGCGATACGCGCCACCATGCCCGAAGAGAAGTTCTTAAGCGGCATATCGACAAAGTTCTGCAGCTCAGCGAACTCGATAATGCCGTCAAAGTTGGCGTCGATGAACTCCTTGGTATAGCCGAGCAGGGCGCCGTTCAGATAGATGTTCTCGCGGGCGGTCAGCTCGGGGTCAAAGCCGGCGCCAAGCTCAATCAGCGGCGCGATGTTACCGTGCACCTTAACGCTGCCCTCGCTAGGCTCAAGAACGCCAGCGATAATCTTGAGCATCGTAGACTTGCCGGAGCCATTGGTGCCGACCAGACCCACAACCTCGCCGCGATGAATATCAAACGAGATGTGCTTAAGCGCCCTAAACTCCTCAAAGAACAGCTCGTGCTTGGCAAGCTTGATGAAGTACTCCTTGAGGTTGGTCAGCGACTCTGACGCCATGTTAAAGATCATGGTGACGTCGTCGACCTCGACAGCCAGAGGCTGCTCGCTGTAATCAACAACAGATTCAGTCATCACAGCACTCCTTAGATGTAGAGGATAAATTTGCGCTCAGACTTATGGAACACGGTATAGCCAATAATAAGCGCAAGAACCGCCCAAGCGACGCACATACCAAACGTCATAAGCGAGGGCGTAGTCTGGAACAGGAAGATATCGCGCATAAACTGCAGGTAGTTGAACATGGGGTTCGCATACATCAAGATACGCACGAGATGCGGCATTTGCGCAATATAGTCAGTCGTCCAGAAGATGGGCGTAATGTAAGTCCACGCCGTAATGACGACGCTCCACAGATGCATAACGTCGCGGAAGAAGACCGTAAGGGCAGAGAGCATCATGCCCAGGCCCATGCAGAAGCACATAAGCAGCAGCAGGCAAACCGGCAACAGAATCAGGTGCCAAGAAGGCATAACGCGGAACCACAGCATGACGATGGCGACGGCGACCAGCGAGAAGGCAAAGTTGACCAGCGAGAAGAGCACCTTCTGCACCGGGAAGACCCAGCGGTGCACCTTAACCTTCTTGAGCAGAGGGGCAGCGCCCACGATCGACGTCAGGGCCTGGTTAGTAGACTCAGACATGACGGCAAAGGTAATGTTACCCACGATCAAGTACAGCGGGTACATCTCGGGCGTCATTGAGCCATTGCGGCCCTGGCCAAAAATCGTCGAGAACACGATGGCCATGACGATCATCATCAGCAGCGGGTTGAGCACCGACCATGCGACGCCCAGAACGCTACGGCGATACTTGATCTTAAAATCCTTGGTAACCAGCTGACGAAGGATAAACGCGTCCTTCTCAAATTCGTTCTTAGCAAACGTCGCAGGCAGACTGCGAGTTTCTTGTTGCTTTGTCTGATCCGACACGGATGTAACTCCTTTACTCGTAATCGTTGACAAACGAACAGTATAGACCCGACGGCCATGCAAACGATTCGCGCAACAAAACTGGAGAACTAACCCACATCTTAGGATGCCAGGCCCAAACGGCTATACTTTCTAGGATTGAATGTATAAGGAGCATTAAGTGAATTCTGAATCCATCGCCGTCATCATCCCTTGCTACAACGAAGCGCTCACGATCGGCAAAGTCATCGACGACTTTCACCGCGAGCTTCCGCAGGCGACGGTCTATGTCTATGACAACAACTCGTCGGACGATACCTCACGCATTGCCACCGAGCACGGCGCCACAGTCCGCTTTGAGCCCCGTCAGGGAAAGGGCAACGTGTGCCGCCAGATGTTTCGCGATATCGACGCCGATTGCTACCTGATGGTCGACGGAGACGACACCTACCCCGCCGAGGCGGCCAAGGCCCTCTGCGAGCCCATCCTTAACGGCACGGCCGACATGACCGTAGGCGATCGCCTTTCCAACGGCACCTACGCCGAGGAGAACAAGCGTGCCTTCCACGGCTTTGGCAATAATCTGGTCCGCGCCATGATCAAGTGGATCTATGGCTACAGCTTCGATGACGTCATGACAGGCTACCGCGCCATGAGCCGCCCGTTCGTTAAAACCTTCCCTGTGCTTTCCGAGGGCTTCCAGATCGAAACCGAGCTCTCGATCCACGCCGTCGACCACCGCTGGCGCATCAAAGACGTGCCCATCGAGTACCGCGACCGTCCGGAAGGCTCCGAGTCCAAGCTCAATACCGTGAGCGACGGCATTAAAGTCGTTGCGATGATCGGCACGCTGTTCAAGGACTATCGCCCGCTGAAGTTCTTCAGCCTCGTCGCGCTTCTATTCGCGATTATCGGCCTGGTTTTGGGCATTCCTATCTTTGTTGAGTACTTTCAGACCGGCCTGGTCCCGCGTTTCCCCACTGCCATGCTTGCTGCATCGTTTATGTTCCTCTGTGGTCTGAGCCTTGCAACCGGATTCATCCTGGATTCTGTGGCAAAGGTCGAAAAAAAGCAGTGGGAGGTCAACGTGTACAGCAAATACGCCTACGATGACCAGCCCGGCAAGTCCGCCACCGAGACAAGCGAGAGGTAGATCTTCCGCAGAATACTATTGGCACCACTGCGCAGATAGCCACCAACAAGAAAAGCCGCCGGTAACAAGCGGCGGCTTTTACCCTCGAAAAGTTAATAGCGGCTAGAGCGTCTTGATGTACTCCCCCAGCTCTTCCTCCCAGTCGGGCATGTGGAAGCCGGCAGCCTCGAGCTTGGA
>URYT01000098.1 GCA_900552185.1 uncultured Collinsella sp.
TTGCCGGCGGTGGCGCCGTTCTCGGCCTCAACGCGCATCTCGAGGTTCTTCTTGGTGGAGTCGGTCACGACCTCGCCCAGGAGCTCGGCGAACTTGGCGGCATGCTCGGCCTCCTCGTGGGCAGCCTTTTCCCAGTACAGGCCGATCTCGGGATAGCCCTCGCGATGAGCGACGCGAGCCATGGCCAGGTACATACCGACCTCAGAGCACTCGCCCTCAAAGTTGGCGCGCAGGTCGGCAACGATGTCCTCAGAGACACCCTCCATCTTGGCGACGCCCACGACGTGCTCGGCGGCCCACTCGAGCTGGCCCTCCTCCTGCTTCAGGAAACGAGAACCGGGAACGCCGCACTGGGGGCACTTAAAATCCTCGGGCAGCTGGTCGCCGTCGAACTCTTCCACATAACCGCAAACGGGGCAAACAAACTTCATGATTCGATCCTTTCGATCGATGGCGATTGCGCGCTCGTCCGGTCCCGTAAGGGCCCTCTCCGGACGTGCGTCTTGACGAGTTCTATTATCCATAAATGCAACCAAATGTGAAGCCTATTAGGAATGATTTTTAATAAAACAATTTTGAGATATGAAGATGTTGATTGATTAACGATTGGCAGGCCGTCTTTGACCGCCGCTGAGTACAATCGGGCGAGCAAATGTTGACCTATCAACAAATGAAGGAGTTTCCTTTATGCATCTAGCCCGTCGTGCCTGGTGCCGAACATATCAGACGGTTTTTCGCATTGCATTGCCGATCCTGCCCTATACCGAGCCGCGCATTTTAGAGCATGCCGAGGATGTGCCCGCGGTGCTTCAAAAGCGCTCGATCCAGAAGGTCCTTATCGTGACGGATCCCGGCATTGCCCGTCTGGGGCTCACGGCACCGCTCGAGACGGCGCTCGCATGCAGGGGGATTGGCGTTACGGTCTATGTCGAAACGCGTGCAAACCCCATGGTTTCAAACGTGGAAGAAGCGGCGTCCCTGTATCGAGAGAGCGCCTGCCAGGCCATTATCGGCTTTGGCGGTGGCTCGGCCATGGACTGTGCCAAGGGCGTGGGCGCACGCATTGCGCAGCCAAACAAGCCCATCAACAAGATGCGCGGCCTGCTGCGGATTCATCGTCGCCTGCCGCTGCTCATCGCCGTTCCCACTACCGCCGGTACGGGAAGCGAAGTCACGCTTGCGGCGGTAATTACCGATGACGGGACGCACTACAAATACCCCATTAACGACTTTGTGCTCATCCCGCGTTTTGCAGTCCACGACCCCGAGTTTACGTGCGGCTTGCCCGCTTCCATTACGGGGCAGACGGGCATGGACGCCCTGACGCATGCCGTTGAGGCCTTTATCGGGCGAAGCACCACGCCCTATACGCGCAAGATGGCGCGACAGGCGGTGCAGCTTATCCACGACAATTTGCTCGAGGCCTATGAGCATGGTGACGACATGCGCGCTCGTCGCAATATGCTTTCGGCGGCGTATAAGGCGGGCGTTGCGTTTACCCGCTCCTATGTCGGATATGTGCATGCCATCGCGCACAGTCTGGGCGGCCGATACGGAATTCCGCACGGTTTGGCCAACGCGATCATCCTGCCGCACATGCTTCGCGCTTATGGTGACGCCGCCGCCCCCAAGCTTGCCGATCTTGCTCGCATGGCGGGCATTACGCCGGCTACCGCGCAGGATAGTCTTGCGGCCGAGGCCTTTATCGATTGGGTCGACCGCATGAACGAGGCCCTGGGAATCCCCAAATATGTCTCGGGTATTCGCCGCTCCGATATTCCGCAAATGGCGGCCCATGCCGATGCCGAGGCCAATCCCCTGTACCCCGTTCCACTTTTGATGGACCGCTCGGAGCTCGAGCATATGTACGAGGTCGTCGCGGGTGGTATGTTTGAGGACGAGAACTAGGAGGGTGCCATGAACACCGAGGAAATTGCGCGCATCGTCGGCGATCAGCGCGCCCACTTTAAGACGCACGCCACGTTTGATGTCGATGCTCGACGTCGCGCGCTCGTGAGTTTACGCGATGCGGTGCGGGCCCACGAGGCCGATATCGCTCATGCGCTCAAGACCGATTTGGGAAAGTCGCATGACGAGGCCTATATGTGCGAGATTGGCACATCGCTTTCCGAGATTCGACATCAGATTGCGCATGTGGCCCGATGGAGTCGTCCGCGCCTGCGTCCGTGCGACCTCGCTAACGCCGTGAGCGTGTGCAAAACGCAAACCGTGCCCTATGGCGTCACGCTCATCATGGCGCCCTGGAACTATCCGTTTTTGCTGACTCTCGAGCCGCTCGCTGGCGCCCTTGCCGCGGGCAATACCGTGGTCATCAAGCCGAGCGCCTATGCTCCGGCATCGAGCGCGGTGCTCAGGCAAATCTGTGATGAGGCATTTGATCCGCGCCTGGTGACGGTTGTCGAGGGCGGGCGCGCCGAGAACGAAGCGCTGCTCGATGAGCACTGGGACAAGATCTTCTTTACCGGTAGCGTTCCGGTTGGCAAGCTCGTCATGGAGCGCGCAAGTAAAAACCTTACGCCCGTGACGCTTGAGCTGGGCGGAAAGAGTCCCTGCATCGTGGATGCGACGGCAAACTTGAAGGTCGCGGCACGGCGCATCGCCTTTGGTAAATGGCTCAACGTGGGGCAGACCTGCGTGGCGCCCGACTACCTGCTGGTCGATACGCGCGTGCACGACGAGCTGCTGGGCCTCATCAAGGAGGAGGTCCGTCGCATGTTTGGCGAACATCCACTCGACAATGAGGATTACGGACATATCGTCAACGCCAAGCATTTTGCGCGTGCGCGCGGGCTGATCGATCCCGATAAGGTCGTGCTTGGAGGTGCCGCGCGCGAGGCTTCGCTCAAGATTGAGCCGACAATTTTGGACGGCGTGGCCCCCGCTGACGCCGTGATGCAGGAGGAGATCTTCGGTCCCATCTTGCCGGTGCTGACGTTTGAGAGCCTAGACGAGGCCGAAGCGTTTATTACGGATCGTCCGACGCCGCTGGCCCTGTATATCTTTAGCCAGGATCGTGCGGTTCAGCAACGCTTTGTGCGCTACGTGCCCTTTGGCGGTGGCTGTGTCAACGACACGATCATGCACTTGGCTACGAGCCATATGGGCTTTGGCGGCATGGGCGCGAGCGGTATGGGGCAGTACCATGGACGCGAGAGCTTCGATACGTTTAGCCACAAGAAGAGTATCGTGAACAAGGCAACTTGGCTGGACGTGCCGTTTCGGTATGCGCCCTACGCAAGCTGGAAGCACAAGTTCGTGCGCATGTTTGTGCATTAGAAAAGGGCGCAGGTAATACGAACAAGTGTTCCTATTACCTGCATTTTGCGTTAGACTACTGTTATGGAGCACGGATGGGCCAACTCCCTTTAGAAGGGATTTGGTATGAACGTAAGCGATGTTATTTCGTTATTGGCGTTGTTGATTGCGGCTATCGAACTCGGTCTGTTTATCGGCCGAATGAAATAGCCGCCCCCGCGTAAGCGAAGACGGCCACTTCTCACGATGAAAACGTGTATCGGAGTTGGCAAGACCCGCGGCAACGGGTGCCATCCGTGTTCCTATCTTATCTGCAAGCGTTCTGTCGCGCAAGCGTTGAGGCAAACGATTGAAGGACGCAGACAGGATGTATTTGTGTCCGCACGGGACCGTAGACTTCTCAATAAGGTTACACACCGGTTTATCCGGCCGTTAGAGGAGCTGCTATGTACGAGCCTTCGCGTGTTCTTCTGTCATTTCACATTGCAGGATTTCAGTATGCCGATGGCGCCTTGGTCCTGGGCGATCTTAAAGCGGGCGATAAGCTGACGCTGTGTGCCGAGCGCGATAATCCCCATGACCCCGAGGCAGTTGCGATCTACTATGGCAAGACCAAACTTGGCTACGTTCCGGGAAACGAGGTCGGCCCACTGTCCTTGATGATGTATTACGGCCACGAGGACGTATTTGAGGCCCGCGTGCAACAGGTTGCTCCCGAGCGCAGCCCGTGGCACCAGGTGCGCGTTGGCCTCTATGTGGTGGATGCTCGCTAGTCGGTATGGGAGACTGCCATGTTTGATGACGATGACCTGTTCGATCTGACAGACGATCCGTTTGAGTGGGATACGCTACTCGATGACGATGAGTTGGAGCAGGGCCGTAGGAAACGGCAGGACAAGAACGCCCAGGGTGATGCGTCGAAAAAGAAAGACAAACGCCGCCGCGGACTGTTCGGCGGGCTCTTTGGATAACCGCCGCATCGCTGTGTCTGTATACTTAGCACGAGTTTGACGCGTTACGAAATGAGGGCATAGACGATGATGTGGTTTACCGCCGACCTGCACCTGGGCGATACGAATATCTTGCACGATATGGATCGACCGTTTGATTCGGTCGAGGAGATGAACCGCAAGGCCATCGATGCCATCAATGAGTGCGTGGCTGCGGACGACCGCCTCTATATCCTGGGAGACTTTACGTATCGCTTGCCCATGGCGGAGGCGGTGCGCCTGCGCGAGCGTATCGAATGCCAGAACGTAACGCTCATCCGTGGTAACCATGACGGCGACTGGGAAGATCCAGCTGCGCCCCAAATCTGGGATGACGTGCGCGATTATCTGGAAGTCGCTCCCGGTTACGCCAAAGGCCATCGCCTGGTAATGAGCCACTACCCCATGCTCAGCTGGAATGGAAAGGCGCGTGGCGCCATCATGCTGCACGGGCATATCCACAGCAGGGGAGACCGCACCAACGCGCGCAACCGCGATCGCGAGCGCCCTATCTTTCGCTACGATGTTGGTCTTGATGCCAACGAGTATAGGCCCGTAAACCGAGACCAGATTCTTAGCTTCTTTGGGTTATAGGGCGCCAGAGCCACCACAAAGGGGACAGGCGCCTTTGTGGTGGCTCTGGCGCCGTTGCCATTATGGCAGCGGCGCCTTTTTTGTCCGTGCGGCGCGGTAGAGTGTAGGCGGTTGAAATTTGCGTCCATCGAGGAGCTGCTATGAACGAGATCAAGTGCCCGCATTGCGGCGAAGTTTTTAAGGTCGATGCGTCCGGCTATGCGGATATCGTCAAGCAAGTGCGCGATGCCGAGTTTTCGCGCGACCTGGATGAGCGTGTGAAGGCTGTCCAGCGCGAGGGCGAGCAGGCGCTGGAGCTTGAACGCTCGCGTTCGACGGCCGCCTTGCAAAAGGCAGAGTCTCAGCGCAACGCTCAGCTTGTCGAGCAGAAGAATGCTGCAGCTCAGCAGCTGGCACAAGAGGTTGCCAAGCGCGATGCCGAGCTTGCCGAGTTGCGCGCTAAGCTCGAGGGCGCTGCCGCAGAGCGCGAGAGTGCAAGCCAGCGCGCGGCGGTTGAGGCCCGCGCCGATGCTCAAAAGGAGAATGCCGAGCTGCAGCGCGAGATCGACAATTTGCGTGCGCAGCTGGGACGCAAGGATGACGAAGCCAAGCTCGTCGAGTCGGCGGCGCGCAATGCTGCTCAAAACGATTTAGCTGCACGTGATGCTCAGATTGCCGAGCTGCAGGCCAGGCTTGCCGCGGCGGACAAGGCCCAGGAGATGGCGCTTGCCGCTGCCGCGGCAGAGTCGCGGCGTGAGCTCGATGCCGCTCGCAGCGAGGCCGAGCGCGCGCTTACTGACTATCGCGCGAAGGTGCAAGAGAAGTTTTCTGCCGCAAAGGCTCAGTCCGAGCAAGAGGCCGAGGGCCTGCGTGCCCAGCTGCGCGAGCAGGAGCTGATGGCAAAAATGAACCTGTCAGAGGCGGTCGCCGCGGCGGAGCGAGAGCGCGATGAGGCGCGTGCCAAACTGACGAGCGAGCTGGCGGTGCGCGATTCTCGCGAGGAACAGGCCAAGGCGGCACACGAGCTCGAGCTTGCGCAGGCCAAGCGTGCGAGCGATGACCTGATTCGCTATAAGGATGAAGAGATCGAGCGCCTTAAGGACATGAAGGTCCGCCTGTCCACCAAGATGGTGGGTGAGTCGCTCGAGCAGCACTGCGAGACCGAGTTTAACCGTCTGCGCATGACGGCGTTTCCTAACGCGTACTTCGAGAAGGATAACGATGCGTCCGAGGGCACCAAGGGCGACTTTATCTTCCGCGAGTGCGACGCAAGCGGTAACGAGGTCATTTCGATTATGTTCGAGATGAAAAACGAGAACGACGAGACCGCGACCAAGCACAAAAACGAGGACTTCTTTAAGAAACTCGATCACGATCGTCGCCAGAAAGGCTGTGAGTACGCGGTGCTCTGCACACTGCTCGAGCCCGAAAGCGAGCTCTATAACGCAGGGATAGTCGACGTGAGTTACCGCTATGAGAAGATGTACGTGATCCGCCCGCAGTTCTTCATTCCCATGATCACGCTGCTGCGCAACGCCGCCATGGGTTCGCTGCGCTATAAGCAGGAGCTGGCGGAGTACAAGCAGCAGAACATCGACGTCACGAACTTCGAGGCCAAGATGGAGAAGTTCAAGAACGACTTCGGCCGCAACTATGAGCTTGCGAGCCGTAAGTTCCAGACGGCGATCGAGGAGATTGACAAGACGATTAGCCATCTGCAGAAAACCAAGGAGGCATTGCTGTCCTCCGAGAACAATTTACGTCTAGCCAACAAGAAGGCCGACGATCTTACCATTCGCAAGCTCACTTGGGGCAACAAGACCATGAAGGCGGCGTTTGACGAGGCGCGCGGGGCTGCGACAGGGGCAAACGATGAGCCCGCCGAGGCGGATTCGTATGAGGTCGAGGATGCCGAGTAGGGGATAGCGTATAGTGCAAAAGCGGGGCCGCTGGCGATATTGCCAACGGCCCCGCTTCGTTCCAGTATGTACGGCTAGTCCTCGAGCAGGTCCTCGATAAAGCCGACGCGGTAGTTTTTGAAGATGACCTCGCCGCCGTCTTGCGTGGCATCCAGGTCGACATCGCCCATGATGCCAAAGTCGTGGTCGCCATCCTCGTCGGCAAAAATCTGGTGCACGTGCCACACGTGATCGGTCTTCTCGTCGCTCCCGTCGATGGTAAACATCGCGGCGCTGCGGGCATCTCCGTCGGTGAGGATCTCCTCGTGCTGCTCATGGTAGGCATCGAGCGCCTTTTGCCAGCGGATTTCGCTCATGCCCCAGTCGTCGTCGAGCTCGCCCAGGTCGCGAACGTGCTCGCGAGCGGCAAGGGTCACGCG
>URYT01000099.1 GCA_900552185.1 uncultured Collinsella sp.
CTGCCATTGCTCCCGTTTTTAGTGCCGATTTTTGCCATAATCGAGGTCGTGGGCTGCACATTGTAACCGATTGCGCATCCTTCTTAAGGAGCATGCCATGGCATCTAATCAAGAAACGGTCGTCATTAAGGCGCGCATGGACCGTATTCCCTCGGCGTTGTCGCCCGAACTTGTCGAGCGCATTGCCGCCGATCGTGCTTCGGGCTATGTCAACCCGTATCGTTGCAACGACGATCAGGTCATTCGTCGTATTGATCGCGCCGCCGACAAAGGCACGCTCATGCGTCCGGCCTTTATGCGCGATACCGAAAAGATTTTGCATTTGCCCGCATACACCCGTTATGCAGGCAAAACGCAGGTCTTTAGTTTTCGCAGCAACGATGACCTGTCGCGTCGCGGTCTACACGTGCAGCTTGTCTCGCGCATCGCTCGCGATGTAGGACGTGCCCTGGGGCTCAATTGCGATCTGATCGAGGCGATTGGCCTGGGTCACGACTTGGGACACACGCCTTTCGGCCATGCCGGCGAGCGCTTCCTCAACGATGTCTATCACGAGCGTACGGGGCGTTATTTTTTCCATAACGTGCAGTCGGTTCGCGTGCTCGACGCGTTGTATGGCCGCAACGTGTCGCTCCAGACGCTCGACGGCGTGCTATGCCATAACGGCGAGTACGAGCAGCGTGTGTTTGAGCTCTCGGACATGGGCTCCTTTGACCAGTTTGACCAGACGGTTGAGGATTGCATTGCCACGGGCTATAGCGCAATTGAGCATCTGCGTCCCATGACGCTCGAGGGCTGCGTCGTTCGCATCTCGGATATTCTTGCCTACGTCGGTCGTGACCGTCAGGATGCGATCGCGGCGGGCCTGCTTTCGCCCGACGCTTTTGATGATGGCCGGGGCGGTGCCTACAACAGTTGGATCCTCACGCATGCCTCCATCGATATCGTTGAGCACAGCTATGGTAAGCTGCGCATCGAGATGAGCGAGGACCTGTTTGAGGAAATTCGCCGAGCCAAGCGCGAGAACTACGAGAAGATCTATAGCAAGGGCGGTATCGAAGGCGATTCCGAGGCGGAGCTGCGCGAGGCGTTCGTAAAGCTCTACGACCGTTGCCTGCGGGATCTAAACAGTGGCGACGAGTCCTCTTACATCTTTAAGCACCATATTTCGCGCATTGAGCAGCAGCTTTCCTACTATGATCGCACTTATGCCTGGCAGGACGACAAGGATCAAGCCGTGGTGGATTATATCGCGAGCATGACGGACGGTTATTTCTGCGAGCTGACGAGCAAGCTGTTCCCTGGTCTGGAGTTTCCGCACCGTACCTATATTAACGAACGGTAGTTCGTATTAATTCGGTATACTGGTTAGTTGAAAACGTTTTTGATTGATGCACGGGATGGCTATGGACGACCTTTTTTCTGCCTCGACGCGCGAGCGTTCCTTTAAAAATGCGCCGCTCGCGGTGCGCATGCGACCCAATTCGCTCGACGAGTACGTGGGCCAGCAAAAGGCCGTCGGTAAGGGCTCATGGTTGCGTGCCGCGATCGAGCACGACGTGCTTTCGAGCGTGATTCTGTACGGGCCGGCCGGTACGGGTAAGACGACGCTGGCCCACATTATCGCCAACCATACCAAGAGCGAGTTTGTCGAGGTCAGCGCTGTGACGGGTACCGTAAAGGATCTTCGCCGCGTGATTGACGAGGCCAAGACGCGCCTGAATACGTACGACCGCCGCACCATCTTGTTCATCGATGAGATTCACCGCTTCTCTAAGTCGCAGCAGGATGCCCTGCTACATGCAGTTGAGAACCGTACTGTCGTTATGATTGGCGCTACGACAGAGAATCCGTACTTCGAGGTCAACTCCGCACTGTTGTCGCGCGGGCGCGTGGTAGAGCTTGAGCACCTGAAGGACGAGGATATCGCCATGCTTATCGAGCGTGCGCTCGAGGCGCCGCAGGGTTTGAACGGCAAGTTCTCGGCCGATGAGGATACGGTTAAGACCATCTGCACGCTGGCAGCGGGTGACGCTCGCTCGGCGCTCACGACGCTCGAACTTGCGAGCGAGATTGCCGTCACGCGTCCCGATACCGAGGGAACGCCAGCGCCCGCGGCGGGGGAGCGCTATCCCATCACCGTGGATGACGTGAAGATCGCCAACCCGCGTCGTGGATTTTCGTATGACAAAAACGGCGACATGCACTACGACATCATCAGTGCGTTCATCAAGTCCATGCGCGGTAGCGACCCCGATGCCACGATCTATTGGCTCGCGCGCATGATTGATGCGGGGGAGGATCCCAAGTTTATCGCTCGCCGTATTATGATTCAGGCTTCTGAGGATGTTGGCAACGCCGACCCGCAGGCGCTTTTGGTGGCGCATGCCGCGTTTAAGTCTGCCGAGGTCATTGGCTATCCCGAGTGCCGCATTAACCTGGCTCAGGCTGCACTCTATGTGTGTTTGGCCCCTAAATCCAACGCGTGTGAGGCTTCGATTGATGCGGCGCTGGCCGATATCCATTCTAGTGGGCTTCGCGAGGTGCCGAGTTATCTGCGCGATCGCCATCGCCCAGGCAGCGACGACTACGGTGTGTATAAATACCCGCACGATTATCCCGAAGGCTGGGTCGATCAGCGCTATTTGCCCGAGGGGCTGGAGCGCGGTGCGTTCTGGCAGCCTGCCGGGCGCGGCTGGGAAGAGTGGCGCGTAGAGCAAAGCGAGCGCGACCGCAGCGGGAATGCACCGAAGTAGCTGCTGATAATTTTGTCCCACGTTGCTGCTCTTGGCATGTTCGGTCCCCTTTGGGGTACCATGAAAAGCGTCTGTATTTCGATTTTTCCGGGAGGCTTGTATGAGTCCCATTCAAATCGCCCTGCTGCTGCTCGCCGTTGCCGGCGTGTGGGCCATCGCTGAGCTCGCGCTTACCCTGCGCAAGACACGCAATGTTGTCGACTCGCTCGATAAGACCGTGAACGACCTCAACAACACCATCGCCGAGGCTCAGCCTGTGGTGGCAAAGCTCGATGGCGCTGTCGATGAGCTTACGCCGGCGCTTGCCCAGATGGAGCCGCTGCTTAAGTCGAGCAAGACGGCAGTTGATGCCCTTACCTCCAATCTCGTAGAGGTCGAAGCCGTGGTTCGCGACATTTCCGAGGTTACGGGCAGCATGGCCGAGGCCAGCAATGCTGTGTCGAGCGTGACCGACTCTGCCGCCGGTGCTGTGCAGAAGCTCTTCAATAAGGTGAAGGCTCCTGCAGCCGACGCCGATCGCAAGCTCGCCGCTGCCGCTGCGGAGGCCGAGCAGCCTACCGAGCGCGTCCTAATTGGCGAGGACGAGGCCGCCGCGGGCGACGATGATGGTCAGAAGTCTGTATCCAAGCCGGCTCAGTATTACACCTATACGCCCGCCGAGACCTCTGAGGAGTCCTGCGATGAGTAGCGAAGCAACCTGCCCTATCACGCTGACCGTTGCCGGTGACCCGCGTCTCGCTCGCCTTGTGCGCATGACGGCAGCCAACGTTGGTGCCCTGTGCTCTATGTCTGTCGATCGCATCGAGGACATCCGCATGGCTGCCGAGGAAGCCTTTATCTTTGGCTGCACGGCTGTTGATTCCGACGACATCTCAATCAAATTCGATGTCGATGAATCTCACGTTGGCATGACCTTTACCTTTGGCGATCAGGCCACCGTCGAAGAGGATGACCAGGCTGCTGTTTATGCCGAGCTTATTTTGGCGAGCGTGTGCGACTCCTACGAAAAGACTGCGGCGCCCCTGACGCTTTCCCTCGACCTCAAGGCGGATATTTAATATGACCGAACGTTCCCGGAGCGGCAAGACCGCTTGGGACAAGGAGAAAACCCGCGAGCTGTTTCGTCGCTACAAGGAGACCGGTGATCCGGACGCCCGTGAACAGCTCGTCATGTCCCATATGAACCTGGTAAGGTTTCTTGCCAACAAATTTAAGAATCGCGGCGAGCCGCTCGACGACCTCATGCAGGTCGGCTATCTGGGTTTGCTCAAGGCTATCGACCGCTTTGACCCCGAGCGCGGACTCGAGTTCACGACGTTTGCGACACCCACTATCCTGGGCGAGATCAAACGCCATTTCCGCGACAAGGGCTGGAGCGTGCGCGTACCGCGTCGTCTGCAGGAGCTCTCGGCCAAGGTCAACCAGGCTACTGACAAACTTACCAACGAGCTGCAGCGTTCGCCCAAGGTTGAGGAGATCGCTGAGTATCTAGATGTGACTGTCGATGAGGTCCTCGAGGCTATGGAATCGTCTTCGGCCTATACCTCGGTGCCCATCGAGGCTCCTGGTGCGTCCGATTCCGACGATGCGCCCTCGATTCTCGACCGTTACGCCGACGATGACAACGAGCTCGACTTTACCGATGACCGCCTGGTGATCGAGGAAGCCGTCCGCGATTTCTCGCCGCGCGAGCGCGAGGTGATCGAGCTGCGCTTTGTGAAGGGCATGACCCAGATCGAGATTGCCAAGAAGCTGGGCATCTCGCAGGTGCAGGTTTCGCGTCTGCTGCGCCGCACGCTTAAGAAGATTCAGGACAAGATCGACCCCGACGGAGTGATGATTCGTTCATGAGTGAGCACCCCCAACAAACCGATCGCGTGCTGCGCGACACCCGCATTCTGACGCTGCGCATTTGGGCTGTTGTCGGCTGCATTGTCATCGCCGCTGTCATCTTTAACCTTATGGGCATCCTGGCACCGGTTATTGAGTTTCTTGCCGTCGGTTCCATCATTGCTTTTGTGATGTCCCCGATCACCAACTGGCTCGAGCACCATGGCGTGAATCGCGGCATCGGTTCGCTTGTCGCGCTTATTGTTGTTGTTGCCGTGCTCGTCGGTGTCGTTTGCATCTTGTCGCCGATTCTCTTTGGTCAGATCATGGAAGTCCTGAGCCGCCTGCCCGAGCAGCTTCGTGTTGCGGGTGGCGATCTCAATGAGATGATCTCGCATGCCAAGACGCTCAACAACACGCCGCTCAAGGAGTATTTGGACGATAATCTTTCGTCCCTGGTTACCGTGGCATCGAAGTATGTGTCTCAGATTGCTGCCGAGCTTGGTCGCGGTGTGTTCCCGCTCATCACCAATACGGCCTCGCAGTTGTTCGTGATCTTCCTTGGTCTGGTGCTTGCCTACTGGATGGCCTGCGACTACCCTTGCATGCATCACGAGATTTGCACCATCATCGGTCAGGAGAAGGAGACCTCGTACCGCTTTATGGTCGCCATCCTTTCTCGCTCTGTCGGCGGCTACATGCGCGGTATGGTCGTGACGTCCATCTGCGGTGGTTTCCTCGCCTTTATCGGTTTTATGATCATCGGTCATCCGTATGCGGCGCTCATGGCTATCTTTACCGGCATCATGCATTTGGTTCCGGTCGTCGGTCCCTGGGTGAGCGCAGCAATCGCCACGGTACTCGGTTTCATGTTCAGCCCCATGTTGGCGTTATGGACGCTCATCGTGACGATGGTCGCGCAAAACGTCACCGACAATGTGATTTCGCCTAAGGTCATGCAGAGCTCAGTGCAGGTGCATCCCATTATGAGCCTCACGGCGCTCGTTATTGGTTCGGCACTCATGGGGCCCATCGGCATGATTATTGCCATCCCGCTTTGTGCGGCCCTCAAGGGCATCTTCGTGTACTACTTCGAGAATGAGACCGGCCGTCAGCTTGTGGCCTATGACGGCGCCGTGTTTAAGGGCACGCCGTACCGCGATGCCGATGGCAACCCGGTCGCCGCCTACGACGCGCTCGGCGACGACACTTTCATTTACGAGTCCGAGCTCATCGGCAACGAGACTGCGCCCGAGGCCCAAGCGATGCCTAAGCCCGAGTTCGATAATCCCTGGATCAAGCTCTCGGGTTTGCAACCCGATGCCACGGGCTTCTTCAAGAATCCCTTCGCCAAGGACGATGACTCCAACTCGGACGACGATACCAAAACCGGCATCGACGGCTCCATGGACGATTCGGATTCTAAATAGGCCCTATTAACGTTTCTTGAAGTTGTAAATGACAATAAACGCGAGCAAAGCGATTGATAAGGGGCCGGCTACATAGAAAAAGAGAACGTCAATTGCGCGTAGAGTGTAATAAGCCTTATCGCCGGACATTACTGCATACAATACGTAGCCAAATGCTGGTTGGTTTGCGTACCAGCAGGAGAAGGCCAAGAGCGCTAAAAGTGCTAGTACCAGAAGTGCATTCAGGACAAATCGTCTACTTTTCATCGATCGCTCCTTCCGGGTGACTCTTATATGTAATTCTACAGCAGTCCTTTTTCAAAGGATCGCACAGTACTGAATAACGTGCACTTTCGCTGGAGGGTCGCTGTTTGGCGGCCCTCTTTTTTGCACTTGCGCGGTGGGATGGTAATATCGTTACGTTTGAACTGTTTCGATGTGAAACCGAGGAGATTCCCTCTATGAGTGCTGACTACCCGTCAATGACTACGGCCGAGATCCGCTCCAAGTTCCTCAACTTCTTTGAGGAGCGCGGTCTTAAGCTCTATCCTTCTTCGTCCCTCGTCCCCGATGATCCCTCGCTGCTGCTTGCCAACGCCGGCATGAACCAGTTTAAGGAGTACTACCAGGGCAAGAAGACCATGAAGGAGATCGGCGCGATTTCCTGCCAGAAGTGCGTCCGCACCAACGACATCGATTGCATCGGCGAGGACGGTCGTCACCTGTCGTTCTTCGAGATGCTCGGCGATTTCTCTTTTGGCGGCGTCTCCAAGGAGCAGGCTTGCGCATGGGCCTTTGAGCTCATCACCAAGGAGTTCAAGCTGCCGCTCGACCGCCTGTACTTTACCGTCTTTACCGAGGACGACGAGACCCACGACGTGTGGCGTTCTCTGGGCGTTGCCGAGGACCACATCTCCCGCCTGGGCGAGGACGACAACTTCTGGGCTGCCGGCCCCACCGGTCCCTGCGGCCCCTGCTCGGAGATCTACTACGACCGGGGCCCAGAGTGGGGCTGTGGCAAGCCCGGCTGCACTGTGGGCTGTGACTGTGACCGCTATATTGAGGTTTGGAATATCGTCTTTTCCCAGTTTGACAACGACGGTGAGGGTCACTATACTGAGCTGAAGCAGAAGAACATCGATACCGGCATGGGCCTGGAGCGGCTGGCCT
>URYT01000100.1 GCA_900552185.1 uncultured Collinsella sp.
CCTGCTGCATCGACCGTGTCGGTGTCCAAGCCCAACAACGCCGCCCAGGTTGCCGCCGCCGGTGCTGCCGAGACCCCCGCGGTTGAGGACGCCGGCGAGCTCCAGCGCAAATGGGCCGAGGTCGTCGAGCGCGTCAAGGCTCGTCAGGCCTCCTACGCAGGGCTTTTGCTCAACGCCCGCGCCACGGCCGACGACGGCTCCAAGCTCACGGTCTCGTTCCCCGCGGGTTCGACTTTTGCCATCAAGATGCTCGGTCGCGCCGATACGCAGTCGGTGGTCCTGCCGACGGTCTGCGCGGTCTTCGGTCGTCGTACCGTCGACTATGTCCTGGATGGGGGTGGCACGCCGGCTCCTCAACATGAGGAGCATTCTCCATCTGCACGGGCTGCGGTATCTGCGGACCCGCAACCCGTGTCCTCGGTGCCCCCTGCATCCTCGAGCGCCAGCCAAAAGCGGCGCCGGTAGCGGCACCGACCCCGTCGGCGCCTGAACCCGCTGCGCCCAAACCGGCTGCTCCGATCCCCGCGCCCAAGTCCGCTGCCGCGCCTGCGCCCAAGTCATCCGACCTGGCCAAGGCCCCTTGGCTGCGCTCCGACAACCCTGCCGGTGCTCCTGCCACGGGCAAGCTCCCGACCGAGCCCGCGCCCCGAGCGCCCGAGCGCGCGTCCGTCCCCATGGCTCAGCCGCCTGCGCAGGCTGCGCCATGGGAATCCGAGCAGGTGCCCTACGACGATGCTATGGTCGGTGGTTTTGCTGCCGATGCCGGCGGGGACAATCTGCCCCCGTTCGACGTGCCGGGTGCGGCGTCCGCGACCAAGGCCGCTGCTGTGGCACCCGCAGCCTCTGCAAACGACGACGTCCCCGCCGCTCCCTGGGAATCCAATCCCGGTGCTGGCAGCCCCTTCGGCCATCAGGGCGCAGCCCCGAGCATCCCGCAGACCGAGGACGAGGCCAAGGCCCTCATCCGCAGCGTCTTCGGTCAGTCCACCATCTTCAAGCCGGTGGAGTAACCGTGCGGGCGGGTATGCTGCTCAAGAAGAGATCTCTTTGCCCGGGCGCATCTGTATTTCGGACATGTGCAACGTGGTGCCGCGTATGTCGCATTTGAGCAGACAGGTGCGTGACGGTCGGCCTAGGATGCTGAGGTCGATACGATACGTCGCATGGCTGTCCGTGTACTCGACTTGCTCGGCGTTAATGGTTGCTCCGATTGCCAAATAAACGCCTAGCTCGGCATCGACAATCTTGAAGTCCTTTATCTTGACCTTGAACTCTTGATAGAGGGACGGGCTGTTGTAGTAGACGGTTCGGGTTCCGTCGGTGCACTCATCGGTCGTCTCCCATTTGACGACGGGCTGGTCCGAGCTGGCTATCAGCAGTTCTGCTCCAAAAGCTATGGCATGGGTGATGACAACCAGCAATGCCCAGCCGACAAAGAGATAGAGAACCACATATGCAACGGGGTGTTTTGAGCGGATGTTTTGGAGCGCGTTGGGGGCATTCATGGGGCACCTCCAAATTACTATCTATGGCAATCAAATTATACCTCGCCGTCATGAGCGCCGCCTCGAGTAGTGGCTCGGCATTTAGCCATTTAGTGGTACGCATTAAATGTCGGATTCCGGCTCTACAAGATTTAGCTTTAAATATTATGCAGATGCGAATTATTCAACTTTGCATAATCTATGGGTGCGGCTTGCGCTCCAGGACATGTATATCGACTGAGGTAACACGTCCGCCCCGCTCGCTGGCCTCGCGCCGTGGTACGATTTTTGAGTTTGAAAGTCCCGCCGTGCTCCGGCTGCCCTTGCAGCTCGGCGTGCGGCCGCACGTAAAGGAGCCATCATGGCCGGTATGAACATGCAGCAGATGATGAAGCAGGCTCGCAAGATGCAGGAGCAGCTTGCCGCCGCGCAGGAGAACCTCAAGTCCCAGACCGTCGACGCCTCTGCCGGCGGCGGCATGGTCAAGGTGACCGTTAACGGCGAGATGGAGCTCGTCAACCTCACCATCGATCCCGATGCGCTCGATCCCGAGGACGTCGATATGCTGCAGGATATGATCATGGCTGCCGTCAACGAGGCCGTCCGCGGCGTCAACGAGCTCGCCAACAAGCAGATGGGCGCCATCACCGGCGGCCTCAACATCCCGGGCATGCCGTTCTAAGACACGCATATATATGAGTGCCAACCACAGTCTGCAAAAACTGCTCGATGAGCTGGGCCGTCTGCCGGGCATTGGTCCCAAGTCGGCCCAGCGCATCGCCTATTACCTGTTGGAGGCCGACGCCGAGGAGGCGCGCCGCCTGGCCGAGGCCATCCTGGAGGTCAAGCAGGAGGTCCACTTTTGCAGCCGCTGCTTTAACTACGCCACGGCCGACGAGTGCTCCATCTGCCAGGACCCGATGCGCGATACCACTCGCATTTGCGTGGTGGGCGAGCCGCGCGATGTCCAGGCGATCGAGCGCACGGGCAGCTACCACGGCCTCTACCACGTATTGGGCGGCGTGATCAGTCCCATGGACAAGATTGGCCCCGAGCAGCTGCACATTCGAGAGCTGCTGGCACGCTTGGGCCACGAGGACATCCACGAGGTCATCATCGCCACCAACCCCAATATTGAGGGCGAGACCACGGCGAGCTATCTGGCCCGTACCATCAAGCCGTTGGGCGTCGAGGTGTCGCGTCTGGCAAGCGGCCTTCCCGTGGGCGGCGACTTGGAGTATGCCGACGAGCTTACGCTTGGCCGCGCCATCGAGGCCCGCCGCGCGATTTAGGTGGCGAGCCTGCTCCTGCCGTATGTTTTCCTCGCGACGCACGGGGTAGTCATAATTTCCCCATGCGACTGTGAGTTTGTTGTGCAACAAAGATGCTTCGTATCCGCTTATCGCATGGACGCTTCCGCTCGCATCCTTAATTTGTCCATTCGTTGCGCAACCTTTTTGGTTCGCTGATACACTCAAATATGGATTCGAATGAATGCGCCGCTCCCGAGCGGCGTGTTTTTGTTGGAGGAGAACGCATGCGGCCCGGTGGCACTCAGACAAAGCGCGGCGCCGCGGTGCGCATACGACGCCGACTGGGCTTGGCGCCGCGGGCGTACGCACTGCTATCGTGCTCGCTGGTGCTGGTCATAGCTGGCGTTTCTGCCTATGGCATGACCGTGCCGTCCATGATGCAGGCGCATGCCGCACGCGAACCGCGCGTGGGGCATGAGGTCAAAAGCGATCTGGGCACCACGACTGGATATGCTTGGGCAAGTGTGGTCGGGCATATTGTGTTTGGCACCGACGATGCGGACGGCGCCGAGGCCCCGGACAACGAAGTCACGCTTGCCAATGGCAAAACCATCGTGCTCACCAACACCAAGATCATCGATCGATTGTCCAACAATAGCGTGGCGGCAACGGTGAATAAGGTCGAGCAGCAAAAGGAGCAGGACGCCCAGCAGTCCGGAAAGCCCGGTAGCTCGGATACTTCTGGCTCCGGCTCGGATTCATCGAGTTCGGGCGGCGGCTCTGGGTCGGGTTCCTCTACCGGAGGGCCTGGAAACGGCGGCTCGACGGGCGGCAACACTGACAACGATGCAAACTCCGGCGGCCTTTCCGCTGCTGAGGAAGAGAGCATTCACAGTTGGCTTGTGACCAAGTACAACATGCTCGACGGCTATGTTTCTCGTGCCAATGACGTGGTCTCGACCTATAACTCTACGGGAGATCCCAGGCCGTGCGACAGCCTGGTCGGGGAGATGTTTGTCATTCGAGCCGAGTTCGGTCGTCAGACATTCTCGCCCCGGTCAAGGTGGTATCAGCAGTATGCCAATCTGTGGGGCTGTTACACCAACCTATGTCAATGGGTCGGCCATTACGGCGATGATGACGTCGCGCTCGGTAACTTCAACAATAACGTGGCGGCGCTTGCCCTATGATGACCGATCTTGCATCCACCACACCACAATCGCTCGGTCGCGATCCCATGGTCGGCCTGCGCCTGGCGCGTGTCGACGGGTTTGAGCCGGCCATTGCGCTCGGTCAGGACGAACTGCCTACCTATCTGCGTCGTTTTACGATGCTGTTTGCCGACGATGCCACCATGCGCCGTGGCGGTATCGGCCGCGTGACGCGTGCCGTCAACGCCCAAGGCGAGGCAGTGGCACTCAAGCAGCTCATCTTGCCGACGCGCGATGAGTTTGATGACGATGCCGCTCACGAGGCGCTGGTCGCCAAGTTCAAGGCGGCGTTTCGCGAGGAATACGAATGCCATCGCGCCCTTTCGGGCCTTAAGGGCTTTCCCCGCCTCTATGGCTGGGGCGAGGTCGACGGTGTGCCTGCAATTGTCATGGAATGGGTCGAGGGCGAGACACTTGCCCGCTTGCGTTCGCGACTCGCCGTGGACGATGCCGGACGCCTGTCGCCGCTTGTGGCGGCGCGTCTGGGTCGCGACCTGTTCGATCTGCTCTGCCGTATGAGCCTGGTGGGCGAGGGCTTTGTCCATCGCGATATCTCGCCCGCTAATATTATGGTGCGTACGGCGCGTCTACCGCTTGACCGGCAGCTTGCCGAGGGCACCTTTGACCTGTGCCTGATCGACTTTGGCTCGTCGCTGGCGCTCGAGCCTGCGTCGGCCGTGGCCGGTACCGGCGGCAAGGCGTCGTTTACGGAGCGCTATGCCACGCTGCGTCGCGCGACGGTTGCCTATGCCCCGCCCGAGATGCTCACCGACGATATTCCCGACCTGCGCGCTTTGCGTATGTCGCCGGCGATTGACGTATACGCCGCGGCAAGCACGGTTTACGAGCTCATTGCCGGCGTCGCGCCATACGAAGCCGCGCCGAGTACTTCGGGTGCCTCGGGTTCGCGCAAAAAGACGCGCGACATCGCGAGCCCCTACCGTCTCAAGATGGACACGCGGCCCGACTATCCCATTGGTGCCCATGCGCCCGGTTGTGATTTGACTCAGTTGCTTCGTCGTGAGCCCGATGTGGCGCTCGCCGCGGCCGAGCAGGCCCAGCAGCTAGGGCTTGAGCCGGATTCCGAAGAGCTACGCGATGCGCTGGCGTTTGTCGATGCCCAGCTGTTCGACGTGGTGATGGCCTGTCTGTCCAGCCATCAAAAAGATCGTCCCGAGCCGGCGGCGGTCGAGGCGGCGCTCTCGGCGTTTTGTGACCACTATGCGCAAAATGTCGGTCGTTCGCTTCGCGGCGAGCCGCTCACGCCGTGCCCCATGGATGCGTCTGGCCGCGCGGTTCGTCGCGCGCTGATGGTCGGCGCGACGGTCGTCTGTGGCGTGGTTTGGGCTGTGGTCGTGGTTTCGGCCGCGCTGCTGGCGTCGGGCGCTCGCGTGACGGCGACTTTGGGATCGCTCGTGTGGTCTGGGTCGCTACCGGGTATTATTGCCGCACTGGCGTTGGCGCTGCCAGGCATAGCCGGCGTTGCCGCGGGGGCACTTGCGCGCGATCGGCGCTCGGGCTTCCTGCAGGGTGTGCTTGCGCTTTCTGCCTGCGAGGTTCCGGTGCTGGTTGTGGCTGCATGTAGCGTATTTTCCCAACGCGCCGTGATGGGCGGCCTTGTTGCCGCTCTGGTTGCAACCTATACGCTTACGTGGTTTTTGCTTGCGATGGGCTTTGCCTTTGAACTTCCCGTTTCGGCACCGCGACGCACAAAAGCCCAGATGGCGACTCCGCTTGCCGGTGGAGCCGCAGCTGTCCGTACTTTTGGCGGACCTGTCGAAGTATCGTCCGATTCTATTTCTACGACCAAGGAGGCCTAGGTCATGGCATCTCAAGTTGAGCTCACCCCATGCGGGGCCATGTTTGACATCTTTAAGCGCGCAGCGCATCTGAGCCATATCGAGCTGTGCGGCTTGGTGCTTTCGTCCCGTCCGCTCGCCGACGGCCGCAGCCCGCAGAGCCGAGCCGCCGATCGCTCTTGGGTTTCCCGCTTTATCGTTCGCGCGCCGGTCGGCACGCTTCAGCAGCGCTACTTTGCCGAATACGGTACCTCGGCTGCGCGTATTATGTCGCAACTGGCCCTGCGCCAGCGCAATCCCATGGACTCCACGGCTGTGATCAATATGGTGTGCGGTCCTGCAGGTGAACCGATGATACGCGCGCTCGAAGAGTGCCACCAGGACACGAATCTCTATCGCAACGCGCTCGATCGCCTGTCCCAGGCGGCGGAACTCATGCCCGCCGAGCGCGCCGAGGCCGTGCTGGTGCTGTTTGTCGCCGTCGGTTGTTCGGCGGATGTGCGGTCCTCGGTGAACTATGCCATCGACTACGCACACGCGACCTGTGGCGGAGGCACATCCACGCCGCGTTCGCTTGGCATGTCGCTGACTGCGGGCGAACGCGAACCCGCCCCGGCGCACCCCTTGGGCTTGCTGCGCGTGCAAAACAGTTTTGTCGTGAGCGCCCCGCGCTGGATTCAGCCGAGTGAGCAGGGTGTTGAGATTGGCGCGCTGGCCACTGGTGAGGGCGATATTACCGACGTCGGCGACGATGTCTCGGCCCGCCATGCCCATATCTGGTGCGATGCTCAAAATATCTGGCGCGTCGAGGACTTGTCGTCCACCAACGGAACCGTGGTGGTAAACGGGGCCACGCGCGTCTGCATTCAGGTCGAGCCCGGCCGTTCCGCCCAACTCAATCCCGGCGATGAGCTCAAGCTCGGCGAATCCACTACCTACGCCATCCTCTTCGGTGCTCTCTAGCCGGCAGATAGGGACGTTCCTTTTAATATGAGCAGGACATTGTCAAGAGGCAAAATCGGGCCTGGCCCCAACGATATGGGGTCAGGCCCTCTCCCTATATCAGCCCGTCCGCGGCGACCTCGGCGTGTCTTACCGACGCTCGTCTTTGCAGTTTAATATCCGCCCGCGGCGATCTCTCGCTGGGCAATCCGTTGCTACGGCTGAGGCTTCTACGTCGAACCGACAGTCTGTGCACGCGTGTGGCGCCCTGGGCGCTCGCAGAAAAGGGACCTGAGGTTCGCCTCAACGGCTTCGGATCGAACCGCTTCCGGGGTGACTGGCTTATGTGCGGGGGACCGCCCCCCTACGCCTCCTCGGCCATGAGGCCG
>URYT01000101.1 GCA_900552185.1 uncultured Collinsella sp.
GCCTGAACGACGTGACCTTCGGCTACAGTCCGGATAAGGTGGTTTTAAAGCATGTGAGCCTGTATGCGAAGCCGGGCCAGAAGATCGCGTTCGTGGGATCCACCGGAGCGGGAAAGACCACCATCGCCCGGCTGATGGCACGGGTTTACCACAGCCTGGGCATCTTGTCCAAGGGGCAGCTGGTGGAGGTAGACCGCAGCGGGCTGGTGGCGGGCTACGTGGGACAGACAGCCATCAAGACCCGGAAGGTCATCGACTCCGCTCTGGGCACCCGCCTCATCCATATGCGCATGGCCGTCCTCACCTTCGTCTGCTCCACGCTCACGCACCTAACGGGCGGATCGGCCGGTCGCGAGGGAGCTGCGGTGCAGATTGGCGGCACCATCGCCAGCAACATCTCGAGCCTCGCCCACCTCAAAAAGCATGACCACCACGACCTCATGCTCGCCGGCATCTCGTCGGCCTTTGGCGCCGTATTCGGCTCGCCCCTTGCCGGGGCTTTCTTTGGCATGGAGATGTGCTTTATCGGCAAGATCGACTACACCGCGGGCATCTACTGCCTGGTCGCCTCGTTTACCGGCTACTTTACATCACTCGCCCTGGGTACCGAGTACGAAGCGAATGTCATCGCCAGCGTTCCCGCTATGACGCCCAAAACGGTCGTCATCGTTGTTATCAGCGCAATTATCTTCGGTCTGACGGCACGCCTCTTTGCCTGGTCGGTTCGAACCGTCAAGAGCCTCTACGGTCGCTTTATCACCAATTACCTCGTTCGCGCACTCATCGGCGCACTCGTGGTTTTGGCCGCCTATGCCCTCCTCGACGCCTGGAACTACGCCGGCCTTTCCACGTGGCTTTCCGGCGCCGGATTTGCCGGCAACACCACCCTGGCGGACGCAGCCATCAAGTTGGTCGTCACAGCGCTTACCCTGGGCGCGGGCTTGCAAGGCGGCGAGGTCACGCCCCTGTTTGGCATCGGTGCGGCGCTCGGCGGCTGGATAGGTTGCCTCGTCGGAATCGATCCCAGCTTTCTGGCAGCGCTGGGCATGCTCGGTGTGTTCTGCGCCGGCCTTAACGTGCCCATCACCACCTGTATGATGGCCATCGACCTGTTCCACGGCACGGCAGCCGGGTTCTTTGTCATCGTGGCCTTTATCAGCTACCTAACCGCCGGTCACCGCGGCGTGTACCCCGCCCAGCGCATTATCTCGCCCAAGCGCCGTTCGCTTATTGTGGATGAGGGCGGTACGGTAGCGGATGCTATCGAGCGCCACAACGACCTGATAGAGTAGACGTAAGTATTCGCCGTGCAGCCACAATCGGGGGCAATTCGACCTGAGCGCGACCGCACCGTCACGTCATACGCCGGGAGTCGCCCCATGCACGCAACTGATTTTGGTCGCACGCTCATCATCGCCAACCCAGCCGCCCAGTCGGGTGCGGCGCACGAAGTTGCCGAGCGCCTGCAGCGCTTTTTGGACATGACTGCACGCGCATCCCAGTTTGACCTGGTGCTGACCGAGCGCATGGGGCACGCCAAGGAGCTAGCCGCCCAGGCAACGGGCTATCGCACCGTTATCGCCCTTGGCGGCGACGGCGTGATCCACGAGGTCGTCAACGGGCTTATGACGCAGGATGAGGCGGTCCGTCCCGCCCTTGCCGTCCTGCCCGTAGGCTCCGGCAATGATTTTGCCCAAACACTCGGCATTGACGATTTCTCCGGCAAGGATTTTGGCGCGCTGCTCACCTGCAAGCTGCAGCGTCAGGACATCGGGCGAATTCGCTCGTGGAGCCCTGCAAGCGGCAGCGGCGAGGCTACCGTTGAGTACTACGACCAGACGCTTTCGGTCGGCATCGATGCCGCCATCGGCCTTGGCACCACCGAGCTGCGCAAAAAGACCGGCTTGACGGGCGCGCCGCTCTACACCCTCTCGGGACTTGAGCAGTTTGGCCTGCGCTATCGCAACTATCCCATGACCATCAGCTTTGACGGGGCGCCCGCCGAGCGCGTGAGGGCGATCATCATGGCGATTCAGCTGGGTCCTACCTATGGCTCGGGCTATCGCATCTGTCCCGATGCCGACCCCCGCGACGGCATGCTCGACGTCTGCTACGCCTGCGGCCCCGTCCCTCGTGCGGTTGCCCTGCCTATGTTTCTTTCGGCCAAGGACGGCCACCATACCAAGCTGCCGCCGGTTCGCATGCGTCGTTGCCGTCATGCCGAGCTCACGTTCGAGGAGCCCAACTACCCCATCCAGGCCGACGGCGAGCCCATCGTCGCCTCGCGCATCGAGGTCGACATCCTTCCCGGTGCCCTCCAAGTCTGGCGCCCAACCCGCTAACCCCACCTAAATTGCGGTGAAATAGGGACTGTTTATGCAGCTAAAGCCGCAAAACAGTCCCTATTTCACCGCAACTTATTGAGAAGATCATTCCTCCCCGCCTGGCTTGCGACGGTTGGCCTTTTTAATCGCGTTGAAGTGCTTGTCGTTGAGCCTGCGCTGGCGCGATCGCTGAGGCACCTTGGTCTTTACGCGTCGGCGCGGTGGACGCCCGCGACGCTCAAGCTCTGCCCTCAGCTTACGCAGACAGCAGCTGCGATTCTGAAACTGACTGCGGCTCTCACGCGCCGTCACGACAATCCCCGTGGGCCCATGCTTCATGCGCACCGCCGAGTCCGTCGTGTTCACGCCCTGTCCACCCGGACCCGTCGCGCGAAACACCTGCACCTCGCAATCGCGTGCCAGCTCCTCGACCGACATCTCGGCATAGCGCGCATACTCGCGCCATCCCATCTTGTTCTCATCCATATCAATACCTCCCCTCATACAAAAAATGTGACAAAGGGACAGTCCCTTTGTCACATCGCATACCAATCGCTTGTGTTGCGCGCCTAGGCGAAGGTGATCTCACCGTTCTCGCAGTCCATTTCGGCGATACGGGCCAGGCTCTCAACGCGGAAGCCGCGCTCGCGGAGCTTATCGCCACCGCCCTGAAAGCCCTTCTCAACGGCGATGCCGATGCCGGCAACCTCGGCACCCGCGGCCTCGCAGATCTTAATAAGGCCCTCGAGCGCGCAGCCGTTGGCCAAGAAGTCGTCGATAATCAGGACCTTATCGCCCTCGGACAGGAAGCGCTTGCCAACGATGACCGGGTACTCCTTCTGCTTGGTAAAGGAGTAGATGGTCGTGGCATACTGCTCGCCGTCAAGGTTGATGGACTGGGCCTTCTTGGCAAAGACCACCGGCACGCCGCCAAAATGCTGAGCTGCGATGCAGGCCATACCAATGCCCGAAGCCTCGATCGTCAGGATCTTGTTGATCTCGACACCCTCGAACAGACGGGCCCACTCGGCACCCATGTGGTCGAACAGCTCAACGTCGCACTGGTGGTTGAGGAAGGCATCAACCTTAAGGACGTTACCGGCCTTTACGATGCCGTCATGGCGAATACGATCCTCAAGCTCCTGCATGGCGCAACCCCTTCTCGCGGCAACGATACCGCGCGATTAATAAACGTTGTTCGATAGTCTACCACGGACCGACCCCCGCCCGCCCCACAAGCCGCATCGCACCATAAAGCTGCAAGACCAGTAGATAGGCCCGATTCGTGGCAAGCCTGCCACCACAAGCTAATGGCGGGCGCGCATCCTCACCAAACGCACCATAGCGAGCGCAAAGCCCACAGCGGCCACAGCCATAAGCACGTAGAACACCGAGCGGAAGCCGAACAGGAACACATCCGGACGGCCCGCAACAAAACTGGTCACGGCCTCGCCCATCGCCAGGCTCATCTGCCCATACAGGATATTCGACGCCACCGTAATGCCGAGTGCCATGCCGGCGTAGCGCGCCAAACTGCCCAAGCTGCCTGCAAAACCGAGCGCCTCGCGCGGGGCCGAACCCATATACAGCGAGTTGTTGGGGCTCTGGAAAATCGACGTGCCGCACGACATAAACGCGACACAGCACACCATCACAGGGATAGAAGAGTGCTCGTCGAGCGTGCTTACCGCAAAGAGACCGCACACGTACAAGCCCAGGCCGACCGCCGTGGGGCCCTCGCAGCCAACACGGTCCGAAACCGTTCCCGAAAGCGGGCCGATAAAGGCATTCACCATCGGCAGTGCCAAAAAGAGCAGTCCGGAAATATCGGAGCTAAAGCCATGAGCGTCCTGAAAATAGAACGGCAGAATAAACTCGGATGCGCCAATGCCAACGAACACGATGAGCATGCAGGCAAGGTTGATGGTGAAGGCCGAATTTGCAAAGCAGCGACGAGCGGCCTCGATCATGGACATGGGACGCTCGCCGGCCTCCGGCTTAACATGCGGCAGCGTATAGAGCCCCACGATAAACGAGATGACGCCAATGGGCAGGTTAATGAGAAAGATGCTCTCCCAGGGAAAGCTTGCCACCAGCATGCCGCCCAGCACGGGGCCACACATCATGCCGAGGGCCACGAAGGTCGCGAGGATACCCATGGCACGACCGCGCTCGCGCGCCGGAAACGACTCGGTGATGATTCCCATGTTGTTGGCCATGGCCGCCGCGCAACCAATACCCTGCACAATGCGTGCCAGAATAAGAACTTCGAGCGAGGCCGAAAGGCCGCACAACAGCGAACCGACCGTAAAGACGATGACGCCCAGCTGGAACACGCCGACCTTGCCGCGCACGTCGCCCAGACGGCCAAACGGCAACATAGCCACGCACGTCGCAAGCAGATACACCGAGCTTACCAGCTGAATGCGATCGAGGCCCACGCCCAGTTCCTTTTGCATCACGGGCAGCGCCACGGTCACGACGGTCGAATCCAGGCACGACATAAACGTCATGATGAGCACGGTGAACAGAATAGCCCATTTGTTCTTGCCATGGGTGTCGCCCTCAAGGGCAATGTGCTCGCGGCGCAGCTGCTCTGTGGTTTTCTCCATATCCATCCTTTCGAGTGGCCTAACGCAAAAAACGGGGCCCCAATCGCCTGCAAACAGTCGCGATTGGGGCCCCGCCTACGGAATCGGAACGAAAGGTCACCGAAGCTTTCGCCAGCATCGGCGCCTTGTGCGAACGCTAGCCTAGCACTGCTCGAGCGCCTGCTCAAGGTCGGCAATCAGATCGGCCGTGTCCTCGAGGCCGCACGACAGGCGCACCATGTCGGCGGAGATACCACAGGCGATGAGCTCCTCATCGTTCATCTGGCGATGCGTGGCGTTAGCAGGATGCAGGCAGCAAGTGCGGGCGTCGGCCACGTGCGTGGCGATCTGGGCGAGCTTGAGGCTCTTCATAAAGGTCTCGGCCGCTGCGCGACCACCGTTAAAGCCAAAGCTCACAACGCCGCACGTACCGTTGGGCATGTACTTCTGAGCCATGTCATAGTACTTATCGCCCTCCAGGCCCGGATAGCTCACGAAACGCACCTTGGGATGGCTCTGCAGGAACTTGGCAACGGCCAGGCCGTTCTCGCAATGACGCGGCATGCGCACATGCAGGCTCTCGAGCGAGCTGTTCAGGAAGAATGCCGCCTGCGGGTTCTGCATGGGGCCGAGGTCGCGCATAAGCTGCGCAGTGGCCTTGGTAATAAAGGCGCCCTCGCGACCGAACTTCTCGGCATAGGTCACGCCGTGGTAGCTCTCGTCAGGCGTAGTGAGACCCGGGAACTTGTCCGCATGGGCCATCCAGTCAAACTGGCCGTGATCGACGATCACGCCGCCCAGGTAGGCCGCATGGCCATCCATGTACTTAGTGGTTGAGTGCGTGACGATGTCGGCGCCCCACTCAAAGGGACGGCACATAACGGGCGTCGGGAAGGTGTTGTCGACCATCAGCGGCACGCCGTGGTCATGCGCGGCCTTGGCAAAGCGCTCAATATCGAGCACGGCAAGGGCGGGGTTTGCGATCGTCTCGCCAAAGACGAGCTTTGTGTTGGGCTGAAAGGCAGCCTCCAGCTCCTCATCGGTGCAGTCGGGGGCAACGAACGTGCAGGTCACGCCCATGCGGCCCATGGTGTGGGCGAGCAGGTTGTAGGTACCGCCGTAAATGGCAGAGCTTGCGACCACATGATCGCCGGCACCGGCCACGTTAAAGATCGCGAGGAAATTCGCAGCCATGCCCGAGCTCGTGAGCATCGCGGCAGTGCCTCCCTCCATCTCGCAGATCTTGGCGGAAACCAGATCGCACGTGGGGTTCTGCAAACGGCTGTAGAAGTAGCCCGACTCCTCTAGGTCAAACAGCTTGCCCATGTGCTCGGACGTGTCGTACTTCCACGTGGTGGACTGGTAGATGGGCACCTGGCGCGGCTCGGCATCTCCCGGGTGATAGCCGCCCTGGACACATGTGGTTCCGATGGTCTGCTCGCTCATATCTAGCTCCCTTGCCTGGGTTACGTTTTATTCGGTTCACGATACCGCTACCCTGCACCCCTCTCAACCCATCCCCAAGATAGGTTATGGGACAAATTGATTAGAGGTATTTATCTCAAGCCTTGGGCATTTGCTCGATAGATAAAAATGAGGCATCCATGAAGCTCTCGATGATTACATACCCCGTCGCGGGTACCATAGTCGGGTACACCGTAACCAAGGAGACAACGATGAAGCAAATCGATACGGCCCAGCTCGACATCACCGCCTGTCAGGCTCAAGCTGCCGAATACCACGCCCGTGGCTTTAACTGCGCCCAGGCCGTTGCCTGCACGCTCGCACCTGCCGTCGGGCTCGACCCCCAGACCGCCTTTACCCTCACCGAGGGCTTTGGCGCCGGCATGGGTGGCATGACCGAGACCTGCGGCGCCATCTCGGGCGCCGTGGCCATCATGGGGTTTGTAATGAGCGACGGCATGGAAAACCCCAAGACTAAGGGCCAGACCTACAAGCTGTCGCGCGAAATCGCCAAGCGCTTTGGCGAGAAGAACACGACGACCGTCTGCGGCACGCTCAAGGGCATCGGATCGGACAAGGGTCCGCTCCGCAGCTGCCCCGGCTGCATCGACGATGCCGTCGAAATCGCCTGTGATGTGCTAAAGCAGCTCGCCGAGTAAACGGCAGCGACATAAAACGACGGCCGGCGCGCTTGGGAT
>URYT01000102.1 GCA_900552185.1 uncultured Collinsella sp.
CCTTCCTGACCCGCGGCGTGACCGGCGACACCGACATCAACATCATCGACACCGCCGAGTTCGCGATCCCCGGCCTTGACGACGAGTTCCGCGTCATCGTCTCCCCGTGGATTCTGACGGTGCTCGTGACCGACCGCCTGGCTCGCTACTACGAGACGGTCACCAAGCACAACCTCAAGTATCGTCGCTACTATCACCAGTTCGACTACTAAAGAAAACGGGTGCGGGAACGTGCCGGGCTATTGAGAGGAACACAGAATGAGACAGTACATCATCGCCAGCCATGCGCACTTCGCCACCGGCATCAAAGAGAGCGTCGAGCTGCTCTCGGGCGCTCGCGACAACGTCCACGATCTTTCGATGTTCGTCGATGGCCGCATGGACGTGGCCGAGGAGGCCCAAAAACTGCTGGCAGGCATGTCTGCCGACGATGATGTCGTTGTCTGCACCGACCTCTTTGGCGGTAGCGTTAACAACGAGTTCACCAAGATCGTCCAGACGCGTCCCCGCACGTACCTCGTTACCAACATGAACCTTCCTCTGCTCATCCAGCTGCTGTTCTCTGACGAGTCGGCGCCGGTTGAGGAGACGATTCGCGCCATCGTCGCTGCGGACGATACGCGCGTGAAGTTTGTCAACGATCTTTTGGTCGATGACGAGGAGGAGGAAGAGTTCTAATCCGCAGCACCTACTGACACGCCGTATGACGGCACAAGACCTTTGGGGGGTCACATTATGATTCAGCTACTTCGCGTTGACCATCGCCTGCTTCATGGCCAGGTCGCAGTTTCCTGGGTTCAGGGCCTTGGCTCCAACTGCATCTTCTGCGTGGGCGATAAGGTCACTAACGACCCGGTGTGGAAGACGACGCTCAAGATGGGCAAGCCTGCCGGCTGCAAGCTCGTCATCAAAGATATGGAGCATGCAATCGAAGCTATCAACTCGGGCGTGACCGACAAGTACAAGATGATCATCTGCGTCGCCACTATCGCTGAGGCAAAGCAGCTTGTTGAGGGCTGCCCGCAGATCAAGTCGGTCAACCTGGGCAACACCAAGCCCAAGGACGAGAAGCGTCCCGACGCTCGTCAGGTCTCTCGTCAGATCTTCCTGACCGCGGCCGAGGAAGCCGATGTGCGCGAGATGCTGGATCGTGGCGTTGAGGTCGAGATTCGACCCCTGGCCGATGACCCCAAGGTCGACTGCGCCAGCGTGCTCTAGGCGTTCAATTTCGAAGAGTCTGAGCTCTTCGTAGTGTCCTATATGGAAAGGGGGATGTATGCTTACCCAAGCAATCCTCATCGGACTTATCGCCGCATTTGGTAAGTTCGACTGCCAGCTCGGTACGCTCTACGCGTTCCGCCCCATCGTCCTGTGCCCGCTCGTGGGCCTGGTGCTGGGGGACCTGCAGTCCGGCCTCGCGATCGGTGCGAGTCTGGAGCTGCTGTTCATGGGCTCGATCTCCATCGGCGCCTACGTGCCGCCTGATGAGACGATCGGCGGCGTGCTCGCCTGCGCCTTCGCTATCCAGCTGGGCCAGAGCACCGAGGCAGCCATCGCGCTTGCCATGCCCATCGCCACGCTGTGCCTTGCCATCAAGAACATCCTTAACGCCGCCCTGCCGATCCTGGTCGACCGCGCTGATGTCTACTCCGGCCAGGGCAACCTTAAGGGTGTCTATGCGATGCACTTCCTGATCGGTTTGACCGGTATCATCATGGCGTTCCTGCTGTGCTCGCTGTCGTTCTATCTGGGTGCTGACGCCATCCAGGGCCTGCTCGACTTCATCCCGCCCTTTGTCCTTGCTGGCTTTGGCGTTGCCGCCAACATCCTGCCTGCCATGGGCTTCGCCATGCTCGGCCGCCTGGTGCTCACCAAGCAGCTCGTGCCCTTCTACTTCCTGGGCTTCCTGCTGTGCTCCTACGCCAACGTGCCCGTCCTGGGCGTCGCCCTGATCGCCATCATCATCGGCATCGACAAGTTCGACCTGCTCGGCCTGGGCGGAGCCCAGCCCCAGCTCTCCGCGGAAGGGGATGAGGACGATGACTTCTAGTCCCGAGAACAAGATCACGCGCTCCGACCTCGTCAAGAGCGCCGTCAACGTCGGCGCCCTGGGCATGGAGTTCTCCTGGACCTACTACAAGCAGATGAACATCGCCTTCTGCCTGATGGTCGCCAACATGCTCAAGAAGATCTACGCCGGCCGCCCCGACGACTACGCCGCGGCCCTGCACCGCCACTGCGCGTTCTTCAACATCACCGTCCAGTTCGCCCCGTTCGTCGGCGGCATCGCGATGGCCATGGAGGAGAAGGTCGCCCGCGGCGAGATCGAGCCCGAGAGCGTCAACGACGTCAAGGCCGCCCTCATGGGCCCGCTGTCCGGCATCGGCGACTCCATCTTCCTGTCGACGCTGCGCGTGGTCGCCGCCGCGGTGGGCATCAGCCTGTGCCAGGCCGGCAACCCCTTCGGCCCCATCGCCTTCCTGCTCATCTACAACGTCCCCGGCTTCGCGCTGCGCATCTGGGGCGCCGTCAAGGGCTACGAGCTGGGCGTGGGCTTCCTGGACGAGGCCCAGAGGACCGGCCTCATGCAGAAGATCATGACCTGCGTGGGCATCGTGGGCGTCATGGTCGTGGGCGCCATGTGCAAGGACATGTTCTGGGCCAGCATCCCGGTGGCCATCGGCTCGGGCGAGGACGCCCAGACCCTCCAGGACATCCTGGACGGCATCATGCCCGGCATGCTCGGCATGATCGCCTTCTGGCTGTACTACTGGCTGCTGTCCAAGAAGATCAACCCCATGGTGCTGATCGTGGCCACCATGGTCGTGGGCATCATCGGCGCGTTCTTCGGCGTGCTGGCGTAAGGGCCCGGCTGCATAGATTTTCGTTGCAACCTGGAAAGGGGATGGAGCAGGCCTATGCTCTCCATCCCCTTTTTGTATAGAAGGAGTTCGTATGTTCGCGAAGGGTCGCGAAGCAATGCGCCTGACGCCGGCAGAGGTCAGGCTGATTCTTATTGAGTCCCTGCAGTGGTGCGCCAACAACGCGGTCTACTTTTTGGGGCTTATCGGTGCGGCCACGTATGATCTGGCCGGCACGGCCTTTTTGGTTGCCGCCATTACGCTCGCGCGCAATCTTATGACGTCGGTGGGCAATATGGTGTCGGGCTCGGTCATCGATCGCTTTGGACCGCGCCGGACGTCGTTTGTGACGTGCGTGATTACGGCAGTGCTATCGCTTGGCGTGGGGTTAGCGCCGTTGTCTGTCCCCGGGCTTGTGTTTGCCGCGTGCGTCTTGGGACTTGCGGGCGGCTTTATCAACACCTGCACGCATGCGTTTCCGGGATACCTGGAGTCGACCACCGAGGGTCGTACCCGCGTGAACGGCCTCATGGTGTTCTACAGCAATATCGCCTATACCGCTGGCCCGCTGCTCGGTGGTGCCATCGTGAGCTGTTTTGCCACGCAATCGGTCTATCTGCTCATGGCGGGCATGATGGGTGTGGCGGCCGTGCTCTCCTTGGGCTGTCACGAGTGTGTTGCTCCCGCAAAAGGGGAGAAGCCGAAGGGCGGTATTCTGGGCGGTATGGCCGAGGGTGCGCGACTCACGTTTCGCGACCACGATCTGCGCCTCATCTTTATCTCGGGCTTTTTGGGTTTCTTTGCGTTTGGCGCGTTCGATTCGCTGGAGTCGTTGTTCTACCGCGATGTGCTCAACGTGGATATCGTCTGGCTGGGCTGGCTGTCCTCGGTCGTGGGCCTCACTTCCTCGGTGGGCGCGTTCATCCTGACCAAGCTTTCTGCTCGCCATGTCAACCTGCGATTGCTGCTCGGCGCGCTCATGGCCGTGGGCATTGGGTCCATGGTGTACGTGGGCACCGATATGCTGGGGGTCGCGATTATCGGTCAGGCGATTAACGGTCTGGCCTGGGGGTTCCTGGAGCCGCTGCAGATGATCTTGATTCAGGAGCGCGCCGACATCAAATACCTGGGGCGCATTACCGGCTTTGTGCGTTTTGGCCTGATGAGCGCCGGCGTGGTGCCGCTGCTGGCGGCTCCGTTTTTGGCGGAGGCTTTGGGCGTCCAGACGGTACTGTTTGGAGCATCGACCATTATTGCGCTGGTAGGAACGCTGTTCTTTGTCACACAAGGGAGACGCCGGGGGCGTTAGCTATACATCAAATTCTAATTTAATACCACTCACCAGAGAATTTCGACCGTTCACCGAGGATTGGAACAGATTGAAAAGTGGTATTAAAAACACGTTGGGTGTATGTCTATAATTGGTATCGAAAAGAAACGCGATGTATAGATTCGCGTGCAGGACAGAAAGGAAAAGCCATGAAGGAAACCGAGAAGATCGAGATCATGCACTTTAGCCAGGAGGGCTATCTCGAGGACGGCAAGAACGTCTATGAGACCGGCAAGAAGATGATCGAGCTCGCCGACAAGGTCGCCGACGAGGGCTACGACGCCGTGTTCCTGATGGGCGTCGGCGGCACCTGGGACGAGCTCATGCAGCTCGAGTACCTCATGAACAAGTTCGGCGACCGCGACCTCGAGGTCTACCTGATCCACGCCGCCGAGTGGAACGCCATGGGCCACAAGCGCATGACCGAGAAGTCCGTCGTGCTCACCGCCTCCGAGTCCGGCACCACCCCCGAGGTCCTCGAGGCCGTCAAGAAGATGAAGGGCATGGGCGTGCGCGTCTACGCCATGACCAAGCCCGAGGGCCCCATCGGCCAGGCTGTCGGCGCCGAGAACTGCGTCAAGATGGCTTCCGATCACGGTAACGGCGGCTGCGAGATGGGCTACTACCTCGCCGACTGCTTCGGCCTGCGCCTGCTCAACCGCCGCGGCTGCTTCCCCAAGTTCGACCTGTTCATCGAGCAGACCAAGGACATCTGGAAGGACATGCTCGATATCCGCAAGCGCTTCGAGCCGCGCGCCGAGGAGCTCGCCAAGAAGTACGCCCTGGCCCCCTACACCATGTTCATCGGCTCCGGCGCCCTGTGGGGCGAGACCATCCTGTTCTCGATGTGCATCCTCGAGGAGATGCAGTGGAAGCGCACCCGCTACATCACCTCGGCCGACTTCTTCCACGGCACCCTCGAGCTCGTGGAGCCCGGCGTCCCGGTCTTCCTGTTCATGGGCGAGGACGAGAACCGCAAGCTCGACGAGCGCGTCCGCGCCTTCCTGACCCGCGGCGTGACCGGCGATACCGACATCAACATCATCGACACCGCCGAGTTCGCGATCCCCGGCCTTGACGATGAGTTCCGCGTCATCGTGTCTCCGTGGATCCTCTCCTCGCTGATCACCGATCGCCTTGCCGCTTACTACGAGACGGTCACCAAGCACAACCTTAACTATCGCCGCTACTATCACCAGTTCGACTACTAAGAGCAAATAACGTTTATGTAATTGGGCCCCGCTCCTATATGGAACGGGGCCTCGTTTAGGTTGGAGAGTAATTATGAGCTACCCCCTGCTTGCCGTCATGAATATCAGCCATCGTTATTTTGACCTTGAGGAATTCTTTTCTTCGGCAGCGGCCTCGGGCTACACGTGTTGCGAGCTTTGGACCGGGGCGATGCATCTGTATGTCGATTGCCATGGATACGATTCGCTCGAGCAGGTGCGGGAGCTGTCGCAGCGGTATGGGGTTCGGATTGTGGGGCTTTGTCCCGAACAGAACAACCCCAAGCCGTGGAATATCGCGGCGCGTGGGAATGAGGCGCGTGCCCGCACGCTCGCGTACTTTAAGAACGTTGTGGATATCGCGGCGGAACTTGGAGCCGAGCAGGTCATGGTCTCGAGCGGCTGGGCATTTTTGAACGAGCCGATCGAGGACGCGTGGGGTCGCAGCGCCTCGATGCTGCGTGCGATTGCCGAGCATGCGGGAGAGCGCGGCGTGCGACTGGTGCTCGAGGCCCTACAGCCGGTTGAGTCGATGATCGTGAACTCGGCGGCCGACACGAAGCGCATGATCGAGGCAGTTGATCATCCGGCACTTAAGGCGTGTCTGGATTTGGGCGCTATGGCGGTGGCAGGGGATACCATCGACGATTATTTCGATCTGCTTGGCGAAGATGTCGCCCACGTGCATTTTGTCGATGTTGCGGCAGATGGCACGACGCATCTTGCCTGGGGTGACGGCGACCGCGATATGCGCGCCGACCTGGATAGGCTGGTGGCGCGCGGCTATCGCGGAGTTGTTTCGGCCGAGACCTATGACGGGCGCTATTTCGCCGACCCCGCAGCTGCCGATGCGCAGGTAATGGCAGAGTATCGTCGTGCGATTGGCGCCTAGGCGGGTTTGGGTTGCGGCGATCTGCCCTATGTTTCCAAATGAATACGGCGTGAGCGGCTGCGATGGATTTTCCCCGCAAACACTCTAGTATGCTAAAGTACCCAGAAGACCGGCGGAGCTATGCCGGTCTTCTGCTCTATATGAAACACAGCATGAGGAGGCTCACCAGATGACGGCCACACCGTGGGGATTCCGGGACATATTGCCCGAGGAGGCTCAGGCGCGCGAGGAGATCGCATGTACGGTGAAGGGCTGCTTTAGGGAGCATCATTACCTGCCGGTCGAGACGCCACTGCTCGAGGACAAGGGCTCACTCGAGGAAGGCGGCCGCATCGCGGACACGCCGTTCAAGCTTTTTGATGACAACGGTCGCCTGCTGGTGGTCCGTCCCGACAACACGCTGCCGATCGTTCGCCTGGTTTCGACTCGCATGCGCGCGGCCGATCTGCCGCTGCGCCTGCGCTATGAGGCGCCGGTGGTCCGCGAGTGTCAGCGCAATGCCGGTGGCTCGCGTCAGTTTACGCAGCTGGGCTTTGAGCTTATCGGTGCGGGCGATACCACGGGCGATGTCGAGATCGTCTCGCTGGTGGCCGAGGCCGTGCGCAAGCTGGCACTGCCCGATGCGCGCATTATCGCAGGTAGCGTGCGTCCGTTTAAGGAGCTGCTCGCGGCCTGTGGGGATCGCGAACTGGCTGCCGAGGCATTGCGTTGCGTGCACGCCAACGACTTTGTGGGCCTCGATGCCC
>URYT01000103.1 GCA_900552185.1 uncultured Collinsella sp.
ACCTGAGCCAGGCCCTGCTCCATGCCCACCACATAGGTCTGCGGGTACAGGAAGCGCTTGAAAGCCGCGTCCAGATGATCGAGCGCCCAAGCACAGCGCTCGCGCGCGTCCTGGATGCTCTCACGCGGAGCCACCGCACTGCCATCGCGCACGATCGGCACCAGCAGCTCGCGATACTCAAGTTCGGACACGTCGGTCACCAGGGCGGCATCATTCACGGCTACGAGGGTATTGCCGCGCGCGGCGCCCTCCCCCGCCAGATGGTCCTCGTCGTAGATCATGTCGCAGACCGGGCCGCCAAAGCCGTCGTAATAACGGCGCACGCGTTGCACACCCGGGATCGTGCGCTTGTAGGGCTGCTCGGAGAGCTTGACCACCGGCGTCCATGGATCTGCCTCGCTCGCACGGCGGGCGGAAAGCTTGTACACGCCGCCCAGCGCCGGCTGGTCATAGCAGGTCGCAAGCTTGGTACCCACGCCAAAGCTGTCGATGGGCGCGCCCTGGTCGAGCAGCGACTGAATCGTGTACTCATCCAGATCGTTAGAAACCGAGATCCCCACATAGGGCAGGCCCTCGGCATCAAAACGGCCGCGAACATACTTGGAGAGCTTGGCGAGGTCGCCGGAGTCAATGCGAATGGCCGACAAGCGCTCGCCCACCGCTTCCATCTCCTTGGCAACCGTAATGGCATGTTCACAGCCCTCGCGCACGTCATAGGTGTCGATGAGCAGCGTGCAGTTCTTGGGGCTCGATTTGGCAAAGGCACGGAAGGCCTCGAGCTCGGAATCGAAGCTCATCACCCAGCTGTGCGCATGCGTGCCAAAGACGGGAATACCGTAGCGGCGGCCGGCGAGCACATTGGACGTAGAGGAGCAGCCGGCGACGTAGCTCGCGCGCGCGACGGCCAGGCCGCCATCGGGACCCTGGGCTCGGCGCAGGCCAAACTCCGCCACAGGGCGACCGTCGGCGGCGAGCACCACGCGCGCCGTCTTGGTGGCGACAAGCGTCTGGAACCCGACGATGTTGAGCAGCGCCGTCTCGAGCAGCTGGCACTCCAGCGCGGGACCGGTGACGCGCACCATGGGCTCGCGCGGAAAGACGAGCTCGCCCTCGGGCACGGCGTCGATGTTTACATGCGCACGAAAATCGCGCAGGTAGTCGAGGAATCCAGGCTTGAACATCGCGCCGCCGGCAGGGGCCTGGAGCGAAGCGAGATAGTCGATGTCCTCGGGCGTAAAGCGCAGGTTCTCGACCAGCTCGGGCAGTTCGGCGGTACCGCACATGACGGCATAGGCGCTGCCAAAGGGATGGTCGCGGTAAAACGCGGTAAAACAACCCTGCTCATTGGCCTTGCCGCTCTCCCACAGGCCCTGGGCCATAGTGAGCTCGTACAGATCGGTGAGCATTGCAATGTCGGTGGGATGCGAGATGTCGGTCAAAGCCATGGGGCGACCTTTCGGATGTGTGGTACAGAATTTGAGGGTTAGACGAGAGCAGAGGATGCGGACATGACGCCCGATGCAAATAGGTTAGAGCAGGCCCATGCTGGTTAGAATCGTGTAGCCCATAAAGATGACAAACGCGATGAGGGCAAGGACAATGATGATTTTTTGAGCCGGCGCCATGCCAGGGATCTCGTTCTCGCCCGTAGGTTCCTTGGAGGTAACCATGCGCTGGGCAAAGGTCATCTCGTCACGGCTCGGCTTGGGCTCGACGAACTTGGGACGAGCGGCCTTTTTAGGCTGAGGCTTGGGCGCGGCAGGTGCAGGCTTCGCGGCAGCGGGCTTGGGTGCGGGCGCGGGCTTGCGCTCGGATGCGGCGTTCGCGGCGACCTCCTCGGCCTTCGCACGCTCGGCGCGCAGGGCAGCCAGCTCCTCGCGCTCGCGACGGGCCTCTTCCTGGGCCTCGCGACGAGCTTTCTCGGCGCGGAGCTCCTCCAACTCGGCGCGCTCCTCGGCAGACAGTGGTTGGGACTCAAGCTCGGCCATGGTATAGCCCTTTCTTTTAAAAAAAGCCGCCGACACAATGTCAGCGGCTTATCAAATCCAAGGGTGGAGACGAAGGGAGTCGAACCCTCGGCCTCTGCCATGCGACGGCAGCGCTCTCCCAACTGAGCTACGTCCCCAGGACAAGTCGATATTTTACCTACGGCTCGCCAACTGTCAACGCCCAATACCCAGTCTTTTTGGGACGCGGCTTTTTTGACTACTGTTCGAGCAAGCAATCCTCTCGATGATTTTTTAATCCCCGTCCCAGAAAAATCATCGACGAACGCACTACTTTGCGCTGGTAAGAACACCGGTGGTGTCGAAGGCCGGGGTGAAGCTCTCGTCTACCGCGCCGCCCTCTTGCCAGAACATCGTCGTAAAACCCAGGTCGTCGGCATGGTCGAGCACCTGCTCGTACTCCTCACGCGTCACGGCGCGTGCCAGGTCGCCGCCCTGCTCGCGCATGAGCGCATTGGGCGTGTACTGGTTCATAACCGAGATCGGCACGTCGCCCACCGTCTGCCACACCAGGTCCAGCACGCGGCACGAATCGTCTGCATGCCCCGGAAGCACCAGGTGACGCACGATCATGCCACGCTTCATAAGCCCGTCCTCGTCCACCAACTCTCCCCCGCGGCGCTCGATCTCGCGCGCCATCTGGGCCAGACCCGACACGGCCACACGCGGGTAATCCTTTATATGGGAGAGCGACTGCGCAAGCCCGGCATCGGCATATTTAAAGTCGGTGAGCCACACATCGACCAGGTCGCCCAGCGCCGCCACGGCACTCGCGCGCTCGTAACCACTCGTGTTGTAGACGATTGGGATAACCAGTCCGCGCGCCCGTGCCGCGGCAATCGCGGCAGGCAACAGGTGCGCATAGTGCGTCGCCGTCACCAAATTGATGTTGTTGGCACCCTGGTCCTGCAGTTCCAGCATAATCTCGACCAGGCGCTCAGGCGAAATCTCAAGGCCAAAATTGCCGGTCGAGATCTCGTGGTTCTGGCAGTAGATACATTTGAGCGAGCAGCCGCTAAAGAAGATCGTGCCCGAACCGGCCTCGCCCGAGATAGGCGGCTCCTCCCACATATGAAGCGCGGCGCGGGCCACCTTGAGCGTGTCGTTAGCACCGCAGACGCCGTGCGCGCCCTCATCGCGCGCCGCACCGCAACGGCGCGGACACAAATGGCAGGCGGGCGAAAAAAGTTCGGTCAACGACGTCGGCATAAAACCATGCTCCAAAACAACGATTCAGCAGCTCAAACGTAAAGGGATCAACCCCACAGACGGCTCGAGCCCAAGGCGCCGTAATCGTCCGACACGATTTTTGTAATGTCAAGACTGGAATCGATAAAGTGCCGCTTTATGATGTAGGTATTCCGCCCCCCGCGGAGCAACTGGGTGAACCGTCGCGTTTATTTAGGGAGCCCACACAGTCGTACCTAGTACAGGTATCCTTCGTTGTTAAGGACGCTGGAACAGTCGATGAGGGCACCCACCTGTTTTAGGTGGGTTCATTTTCGTAACGTGGGGGGTGGTTTTCTTTTGCCGAAAATCACCATTACAGTCCATATGGATCCCCGCCGGCATCCCGACAAGCCATCGACAACATCCAAATATCTGGTAAGCGCGTGATTATCGCTGCGTGCAATTCCATGTACCCCCCTTGGTCGAGTATTATGGTTCGGCTATGCCCTTTGCGCATGGCGTTCTTCTGACCTTTTCCTTCGACGCTTGGCGGTTTTTAGATTCATGGCTTCATCCCCGAGCTACATACCGTACCTATGCGTGGCAGCGGCGGCCTTTATCACGACCTTCCTCGCGGTGCCCCTGGTCAAGCGCTTGGCAATTAAGCTCGATGCCGTCGACTATCCTTCTAAGCGCCGCATCAACACCAAGCCCATCCCGCGTTTGGGCGGAACGGCGGTGTTTTTGGGCCTGGTCGTCGCCTGCACTGTGCAAATCCTAGGCACCTGGTACCTGGGTTGGCCGCCCGTTTTGGTGCCCCACCCCCGTCTGCACATCAGCTACCCCATGCTGGCGCTCTCCTTTACCGTCATCTTTGCGACCGGCGCTATCGACGACGTCTTCCAGCTCACGCCCAAGCAAAAGCTGGCCGGACAAGTCCTCGCCGCGCTTATCGCCTGTATCGGCGGCCTAAAAATCGGCGTCATCGTCAACCCGTTTGCCCCCGGCGAGATCATGCTCGGATGGCTCGCCTACCCCATCACCGTAATCTATCTGGTGGCATTCACCAACATCATTAACCTCATCGACGGCCTCGACGGCTTGGCCACGGGCATCTGCGGCATCGCGTCGTTCACCATGTTTTCGATGGCCGTTCTCTCGGGCCGCATCGACGCCGCCGCGCTCTCCATTGCGCTCTTTGGCGCCTGTCTGGCCTTTTTGCGCTACAACTTCAACCCCGCAAGCATCTTCTTGGGCGACTCGGGGTCGCTGCTTCTGGGCTTTGCGCTGGGCTCCATCTCGCTGCTCAACGTGAGCCGCACCGCCGCACTCACCTCGCTTATCATCCCGCTCATCGTTGCCGGCGTGCCCATCATCGACACGTTTAGCGCCATTGTGCGCCGCAAGCGCGCCCACATTAGCATCGGGCAGGCCGACAAGGGCCACATCCACCACCGCCTGATCCAAGAAGGCTACAACCAAAAACAGGCCGTGCTGCTCATCTATGCCTGGTGCATCATGCTTTCGGCCGGCGCCGCCGCGATTAACCAGGTCGAGGTGCCCATGCGTGTGCTCATCTTTACCGTGCTCGCCATTGGCTCGGCGGCCTTTGCCAAGCATCTGCATCTGTTTGAGCCCGTGCTGCGCCACCATTACAACAAGCGCACGCACGAGGACGAGCTCGTCACCCCCGACGACCCCGCTTTTAAGCAGGAGGAGCAGGCAGCCGAGGAGCGCAAAGAAGAGCGCCACCACAAGCTCTAGGGCAAGCTGCCAAGGATGTGCCAAGGCACCGTTGGCCAAGCGCGGCCGCGCCGCACCCACCGCACAAGCCACCCCTCTCCCGCCCCTCGCCTACTTACGTCCCGCCCCTCCAATAAACGCGTTATCATCTTGACCCATGAACATACGTTAGGAGCAATCATGCCAAACGAGAACAGCTACGAAGTCGCGCTGCAAAAGAGCAACGCCATTCGCGAGGGCCTGGCCAATACGCCCGAGAAGTTCACCATGCTCACCGGTGATCGCCCCACCGGCCGTCTGCACCTGGGCCACTACTTCGGTACCCTCAAGGGCCGTGTTGAGCTGCAGGACATGGGCGCCAAGACCAACGTGCTCATCGCCGACTACCAGGTCATCACTGACCGCGACACCACCGAGCACATCCAGGACAACGTGTACAACATGGTCATGGACTACCTTGCCTGCGGCATCGACCCCGACAAGACCATGATCTACGCGCACTCCGCCGTGCCCGCCGCCAACCAGCTCATGCTGCCGTTCCTGTCGCTGGTGTCCGAGGCCGAGCTGGCGCGCAACCCCACGGTCAAGGCCGAGATGGAGGCCTCGGGCCACGAGCTTACCGGCCTCCTGCTCACCTACCCGGTGCACCAGGCCTGCGACATCCTGTTCTGCAAGGGCAACGTGGTGCCGGTCGGTCGCGACCAGCTGCCGCACATCGAGCTCACCCGCACCATCGCCCGCCGCTTTAACAACCGCTACGGCAAGGTGTTCCCCGAGGTCGAGGCGCTGCTGTCCGAGACCCCGCTGCTGCCCGGCCTGGACGGTCGCAAGATGAGCAAGAGCTACGGCAACGCCATCAACATCTCGATGACCGCCGAGGAGACGGCCAAGCGCATCAAGAAGAGCCAGACCGACTCCGAGCGCATGATCACGTTCGATCCCGAGAACCGCCCCGGCGTGTCCGGCCTGCTTTCGACGGCCGCCATCTGCACCGGCCGTTCCGAGGTCGAGATCGCCGAAGAGATCGGCATGGGCGGCTCCGGCCAGCTCAAGAAGTACGTGACCGAGGCCGTCAACGAGTACTTCGCGCCGATCCGCGAGCGTCGTCAGCGCTACGAGAACGATCTGGACTATGTAAAGGACGTCCTGCACGAGGGCAACCGTCGCGCCAACGAGATCGCCGATCAGACCCTAGCAGAGGTTCAGGACGCCATGGGCATGGTGTACTAGACCGATCTGCTGGCTTGAGCTTTCGATTGCTTTAGGGCGGGCGCTACGGCGTCCGCCTTTTTTGATGCCCGACCTGTTCGGCTCCGCCCATCGCACTCCCCCGACAAACAGGAACAGGCCCGCCGGCAGTTAGTTGCCAGCGGGCCTGTTCCCGAAGTACACCGTTGAATCGCACAGAGGGGAGGAATGCGAATCAAACTCAACAGGGCAGGCTTTTTCATCGCCTATTGCCTGCTCCGTTGCTGAATACAATATAGTTCACCGTGGTTTACTTTGCAGCATCAATATCGCCCGCCATAGCTTCTCCATAAGTTAGCCCCGGTAAACCTGCAACAGAAAACCACCACAAAGGGGACAGGCACCTTTGTGGTGGTTCTGGCCACGGCAGAGCTGTTAGAGTCCGGCAGGCCAACGACAGACGGCCAGGTCGACGTGCATGGGATCGGTAAACGTCACACCCTCCCCCATTAAGAGCTCACGCTGAGCATCGGGGCCGCCAAAGGCAAAGCCCTCACAGATACGGCCGTCGGCAAACACCACGCGGTGACAGGGAATCTCGCCGGGGCGCGGATTGCTATGCAGGGCATACCCCACATACCGCGCACTTCGTAGTCGACCGGCAAGCAGCGCCACCTGACCATACGTGGCGACCATCCCCTCGGGGATCTGCTCGACCACCTCGTACACCCGTTCAAAAAAGCCCTCAGACGCCATTGCTCGCTCCCTTCCACCCTGAAAAGCATAAACCACCGCAAAGGGGACAGACACCTTTGTGGTGGTTTATGGCAGG
>URYT01000104.1 GCA_900552185.1 uncultured Collinsella sp.
GAGCCAGCCGCTGATGCTGGACCGCAATGAAGAGCTTTATCTGAAGGCGCTCTCGTCCAAGAACGGGCAGGCCTCCATCATCGTCAACGATAAGGATGACAACAACGCGGAGGTCCGTGATATGACCAGCGCTTCTGTCATCAATTCCGCGGACGGCCACCAGTATGTCGTCTTCGTCAATACGCGGCTTTCTCCGGTACAGTCGACGGTGTCCACGCTGCAGACGCAGTTCATCATCATCGCCATCGTGATCATCGCCATGGCGATCGCGCTGGCGTATTATCTGTCCAACCGGATCGCCAGGCCGATCCTGACGACCAACGATCAGGCGCGTCAGCTGGCGCTGGGCAATTATGATGTGCATTTCGACAACCATGAGTATGTGGGGATCCACGAGCTCAATGAGACGCTGAATTATGCGGCCCGAGAGCTGAAGAAGGTGGAAGGGCTGCGCAATGAGCTGATCGCCAACATGAGCCACGACCTGCGCACGCCGCTGACGATGATCAGCGGATACGGCGAGATGATGCGGGATATCCCCGGCGAGAACAACGCCGAGAACGTGCAGGTGATCATCGACGAGGCCAACCGGCTGACCACGCTGGTCAACGAGATCCTCGATGTCAGCAAGCTGCAGGCCGGCGTGCAGTCCCTGGAAGTCTCTGTCTTTGACATCTCCGCGCAGGTCAGCGAGATCTGCGAGCGCCTGCGCCATCTGCTGAAGCATGAGTTCAAGATCCGCCTGGAACAGCCAGGCGCGGTGATGGTGGAAGGAGACAGCGTCAAGATGACGCAGGTGATCTACAACCTGATCACCAATGCGGTCAACTACAGCACGCAGCGCAGGGAGATCGTCGTGCATCAGGAAGTGAAAGACGGCGTATACCGCTTTGCCGTGCAGGATTTCGGCGCCGGCATACCGGAAGACATGATCCCGTATGTGTGGGACCGCTACTACCGCGGCAGCCAGAGCCATGTGCGCGCCAAGGTCGGCTCCGGCATCGGCCTGAGCATCGTCAAGGGCATCCTGCAGCTTCGCCCGGATAGCTCCGGCATCATCCATGCTCACGGCTACATGAAGTCCAACGACGACGCCTTCGTGCCCGCCTACCTCATCCGCTCCGCGCGCCTGCGCACGGGCGACGTCATCGAGGGCTCGCTGCGTCCTTCGCGCGGCGGCGACAAGCGCGCCGGCCTCGCCAAGATCACGACCGTCAACGGTCTGGACCCCGAGCAGATTCGCAATCGCCCCAAGTTTGGTGACCTCACCCCGGTCTATCCCAACGAGCCGCTGCGCATGGAGCACGGCAAGGACTCCATTACCGGTCGCGCCATCGACATCGTGTCGCCGATCGGCAAGGGTCAGCGTGGCCTGATCGTGTCCCCGCCTAAGGCCGGCAAGACCACGATCCTCAAGAAGATCTGCCAGTCTATCTCGATTAACAACCCCGAGGTGCACCTCATCTGCCTGCTCGTCGACGAGCGCCCCGAAGAGGTCACCGATATGCAGCGTTCCATCAAGGGTGAGGTTGTGGCGTCGACCTTCGATATGCCCGCCGACAACCACACTCGTGTGGCAGAGCTCGTCATCGAGCGCGCCAAGCGCATCGTGGAGCTGGGTGGCGACGTCGTGGTGGTGCTCGACTCCATCACGCGTCTTGCCCGCGCCTACAACTTGGCGGCGCCCGCCTCGGGCCGCATCCTTTCGGGCGGCGTCGATTCGGCGGCCCTGTATCCGCCCAAGCGCTTCCTGGGCGCAGCCCGTAATATCGAGAACGGTGGCTCGCTCACCATCCTGGCCTCTGCCCTCATCGACACCGGTTCCAAGATGGACGAAGTCATCTTTGAGGAGTTCAAGGGCACCGGCAACATGGAGCTTAAGCTCGACCGCGACCTGGCCGACCGCCGTATCTTCCCGGCTATCGACCCTGTTGCCTCCGGTACGCGTAACGAGGACCTGTTGGTCGACGAGCAGCTGCGCCCGTTTGTCTTTGGTCTGCGTCGCATTCTTGCCGGCATGAACAACACCGAGCGCGCAGCCGCGTCGTTTATCAAGGGTCTTAAGGGCACCAACACCAACCAGGAGTTCTTGGTGCGTTCGGCCAAAAAACACAGCGACTACGAGCAGACGTTCTAGGTTGTCATCCACACGCAGCGATAGTCATCAATGCGGTAAAGGGTCGGGGCTTTGAGCCTCGGCCCTTTTCTATATCGCCGCTCCGCGCTTATTTTTGACCATAAGACTGGCAAGCAGCAGGTTTCCCGTTTCAATCCGACATCGTCGCTTGCAATCGACAGGGCGGTTTCGCATAATAGCTTTTAAGCTTCGCGACGGATAACGCAGATGAAACGAACCATATACCGTTGCTTTGGGGCATAGCCCCGCTTCATCTTCTCTCGCGCAGCCAACTGAATGATGCGATTTGGGTGCTGGAAGATGGGGAGAGCTCATGGCTTCTTCTGATGCAACACAACGAGCAGTCCTTGCCGGACTTTCGTGCGGGATCGGCCTTGCCGCTCCCGTGGTTATGTATGCCGCGACGCTGCCGTTTTCGTCTGTGAACGAGACGGTCGTGGCGGGTGCGGTTCCCTTCGCCGTGGGCGCGGTGGCGGGCGTGGGCATCTATGCCGCCTCGCTGGGTATCTCCGAGTATCGTGCGCAGCGTGAAGAGCGTCTGTTCCAGCCCGATGCCATGGGCGGTGCCGCCAATCTCAATCAGCATCAAAGCGAGTTCAAGACCGCCTCGATTTCAGCTCAGCAGCAGGATGCGACTCCTTACGCTGCGGCTTCTGATTCTCAGGCTCAGGCGGAGCAGTCTACCTCGGCATTCCTTTCCGGCCTGACTGGTGCGTTCCAGCGCCGTCATGCCGATGATGGTGTCCCTACCATCGCTCGAGCCGCAGATGCTATGGACGAGGACGAGGCTTGGTCCATGATCGACAGTATGCTTGACGACGATTCGCCGGTGAGCTGCGACCCTGCACACTCGCGCGACGTCTATCAAGTCGCCATCGACGAGCTCACCAACGGCGGGCAGACCGGCTCCTTCAATCGCGACGACATCGCCGCCGCGGCACGCGCCGTGTCTGGCTCCCAGGCCGCCCCTGCGGGCAGCACGGCGGCTTCGTGGCACTCGTCGCCAACGCGGCAGCCAATAACGCCTACAGCGCTACCTCGGCGGACGCGAACGCTTCTGCCGACAATTCGTACGTTGATGAAGCCATGGCCGCGGACGAGGAGGCCGTTGCCGCCCGCCGTGCCGCCGAAAGCTCGCTGTGGGGCGCTCCTGCCCAGCAGCAGGCGGCTGAGGCTGCGCCGTACAATGTAAACCTCGCCAGCATGCCTATCATCTCCGGTGCCGCGGATATCGATTTCGATGACCTCGATGAGCCTGCAGCCATCACCGCATCGATTGATGCCCAAGATCGCATCGACACCGGCGACCTTCCGGATGCCTCACTCGAGGTTGATGTCCCCATGGCTGATTACTCGGGCCACGAGGACATGTGGGCCGCCGCCACCGCGATTCTGGATGAAATTGACGAGCCTGCTCCTGTTGCAGCCCCCGCTCCCGTCGCTGCCCCTCAGCCTGCTGCCCCCGCCTATGTCGGCCGTCACAGCGCTGTGTTCCCCGAGGATACTGCCCGTATCTCGCGCGAGAGCATCGAGCGGGCCGAGGCTATTGCCGCCGGCATTATGGAAAACCGTCGTCACGAGCGCGTCAATCAGATCCTCGAGGAAGAGATCGAGCGCCTGCAGTCCTCTACCGCCAAGCGTACGGGCCGTGCCTACCTGAGCGTTATCGAGGGCGGTACCGCCAGCTTCGCGCCGCTCCGCGCGGAGGCATAACTTCTGCATGGTTAAGATCAATCGAAAATGGGCGGTCGTGACCTGCCTGATGGCGCTCTTGATCTGGGGCAATTCGCTGGTTCCCGGCTCGGGGTCGGGCTCGCTGAGCCTAACGGTCATGGAAGCTATCCGCGGTTTCCTGCACGGCGTGGGACTTCCATATGAATGGGTGACCAACTTTGTTGTTCGCAAGTGCGCTCATTTTACCGAGTATATGGTGCTCGGCATCTTGGCAACGCACGCCTTTGATTTTGAGGGCCGGCGCACCTTTGACGTGCTGCTGCCCACGGCGGTGTTCCTGCTGCTGATTCCTTCGATCGACGAGACGATTCAGCTCTTTGTGCCGGGACGCGCCGGCATGATCACCGATGTGATGATCGACTGCTGTGGAGCGGCAACGGGCGTTGTGCTCCGATATCTACTACGATCGCTCATATGTGCCAAAAAGGCCGCCTAGGACGTATGCTTGGTGCTAGGCGGCCTTTTTTATTAGAGGGCTTATATAGGGCGTGGTGGCGTCGTTCCGTAGGTTGGATTTGCCGGGCGCGCCACGCCCTGTGGGTGCGTCTGTTACTGAAGCGCCTGCGCGCCCAGGGCCAGGCAGCCCATGATGCCCTGCTTGCCCTCAAGGCTGTTGTTGACAATATAGGTATCGATGTCGTTGACCTCGGGCGTGACGATATAACCGTTGAGCATCTCGGCGCACTTCTTGCGCGCGAGCGGCACGATGGGGGTGTGGTCGGCCACGCCGCCACCGATGATGATCTTTTGCGGCGCGTAGCACAGCGTGTAGGTCATGAGCGCCTGTGCCAGATAGCCTGCGAGCAGGTCCATGGCCTCCGGGTCATCGGCCATGTCTCCGGCGCTCTTGCCATCCCAGCGCTTTTTAACGCCGGGGCCGGCGATGAGACCCTCGAGGCAATTGTCGTGGAAGGGGCAGGCGCTGTGCTCGCCAATGGTGTCGCGCGGGTCGCGCGTGACCAGGATGTGGCCGGCCTCGGGATGCATCATGCCGTGTACGAGCTTACCGCCCGAGAGCACGCCGGCGCCCACGCCGGTGCCGATGGTCAGATACACAACGTCAGTGAGGCCCTGGGCGCAACCAAAGGTGACCTCGCCCAGGCAGGCGACGTTGACGTCGGTGTCGTAGCCGCAGGGGATATTGAGCTCGTTTTGGATAGTGCCCAGCAGGTCAAAGTAGCGCCATGCCGTTTTGGGCGTCTCCAGGATCTTGCCGTATTGGGGCGAGGCAGGGTTGACTGCGGTGGGGCCAAAGGCGCCGATGCCCAGCGCGGCGATGCCCTTGTCGGCAAACCATGCATTGACGGCCTCAACGGTCTCCTGCGGGGTCGTGGTCGCGATCTGCTCACGCTCCAGGACCGTACCGTCTGCATAGCCCGTGGCGCAGACCATCTTGGTGCCGCCGGCCTCGAGCGCTCCGATAAGCTGCTGTTCTGCCATAGTATTCCTCTCTCTGGGACGAGTTGCTCCGTGACTAAAGTATAGGGCTCTAAACCATTTAAGAAAGCGCTATAAAAAGAAGCCTCGCAACGTGGCGGGCGGTGCGGGGCTTCTTTGGTTGCTTTAGTTGCCGGGCCGTCCTTACCCGCGCGGCTTGATTTTATCACGTAGCGACTTGAGGTTCTCCAGTGCCGCGTTAAGCGTCTCGTCCCGCTTGGCAAAGTGGAAACGAATCAGATGGTTGACGGGCTCGCGGAAGAAGCTCGAGCCGGGCACGGCGCCCACGCCCACCTTGGATGCGAGGTCCTCGCAGAATTCGAGGTCGCTGTCATAGCCAAACTCAGAGATGTCCATCATGACGTAGTAGGCGCCCTGCGGCACGTTATGCTCAAGACCGATGCTATCGAGCCCCTGGCAGAACAGGTCGCGTTTGGCGGTGTAGAGGTCGAGGACCTCATCGTAATAGCTGTCGTCGAAGTTGAGGGCGGTGACAACGGCTTCCTGCAGGGGAGCGGCGGCACCCACGGTGAGAAAGTCGTGGACCTTCTTGATGCGCTCGGTGATCTGGGCCGGGGCGATGGTGTAGCCCAGACGCCAGCCGGTGATGGAGTACGTCTTAGACAGCGAGCTGCAGCTGATGGTTCGCTCGAACATGCCGGGCAGCGTGGCCATGTAGACGTGCTCATGGGGCGCGTAGACGATGTGCTCGTAGACTTCGTCGGTGATGCAGTACGCGTCGTACTTTTTGCACAGGTCGGCGATAAAGGTGAGCTCTTCGCGCGTAAAGACCTTGCCGCAGGGGTTGGAAGGGTTGCACAGGACGATGGCCTTGGGGTCGTTGTCGCGGAAGGCAGCCTCGAGCGCCTCGCGGTCAAAGTCGAATGTGGGCGGGTTGAGCGGCACATAGATGGGCTCGGCACCCGAGAGAATGGTGTCAGCGCCGTAGTTCTCGTAGAACGGCGAGAAGATGACGACCTTGTCTCCGGGGTTCGTAACCGTCATCATGGCGGCCATCATGGCCTCGGTGGAGCCGCAGGTGACTACGATATTCTGGTTGGGGTCGATCGGCATGCCCATAAAGTGCTCCTGTTTGGCGGCGAGCGCCTCGCGCATGGCCTGGGAGCCCCAGGTAATGGAGTACTGGTGGTAGAGCGGCTTGGGGTCGGCGGCGATGGTGCTCAGGCTGTTGAGCAGCTGCGCCGGAGGATCGAAGTCGGGGAAGCCCTGCGAGAGATTGACGGCATCGTACTTATTGGAGATGCGTGTCATGCGGCGGATGACCGAATCGGTAAATGTTGCCGTGCGGTTGGAGAGTTCTTTCATGCCGGTCCTTTCGAGGATTTGCAGTGGGGCAAGTTTACTCCTATGGAACCGGTGGGAATTGCTCGAAACGCGCTCGAAAAACTCTTTTCAAAATTCTTGAAAATTGGGGCTTGCATCGCGTGGCGTTCCTTGCAATAATAGTCGAGCGCGAAGCGCACAGGACACGGTGGGTGTAGCTCAGTTGGCTAGAGCGACGGGTTGTGGTCCCGTAGGTCGAGGG